>CALADT010000147.1 GCA_937890655.1 uncultured Mucispirillum sp.
TTCATATTTTGAAGCAATATTTTTCACTGCACTAATATTTTTTTTAAAACAAAAACCTGATTTTACCATATTAGAAACAGGTTTAGGTGGTAAATATGATGCCACAAATACATCATTAATTAATAAGAAATTATGTGTTATAACAAGTATGGGTTATGACCACGCATCATATCTTGGTAACAATATTTATGGTATTATTAATGAAAAATTAGGTATTTTAAGATATAACTCTCACTTAATACTTGCATACAATAAACCATTTGTTCAAGATTATATTCATCAAAAAATAAATAATACTATTATTACCATTTCCATTGATAATTTAATAAGTGATAAAGATTACCCTTATCCTTATAATGAGAACTATACAACTGCCTCTAAAATATATAATTATTTAACAGGTAAAGAGTATAAATATAACCCTTTATTAAAACTACCACCATGTAGAATGGAGAAAATAGGTAATATAATATTAGACGGCTCCCATAATTTGCAAGGTATATTAAAAATAAAAAAAACATGGAAACATTATAATTTTCAAGCAATATTAATTACTGTTACAAATGATAGAAACATAAATAACACTGTGGAAATATTAAAGACTATATCCCATAATATTATTGTTACTACACTACCAGATAATATTAGAAGTATAGATTCATATAAACAAGATAATATTATGTTTATAGAATCGCCTTATGAAGCTATAAAATATATAAAAGAAAACTATAATGGTAATATTTTAGTTACTGGTTCTTTTTATTTATGTGCATTAATTAAAAATATTATTAAGGAAAATAAAAATGCGTAAGTTATTTATATTATTCCTTTTTTTATTTTTATATATAAATACTACTTTAGCACAAACTAATAAGGATGAATATATTTTAGAAGCAGATAAAGTTACACGCATTGGCGATAATCTTTATGAAGCAGAAGGCAATGTAACATTAAAAGCAAAAGGTTTAACTATTACTTCAGAAAAAATGGTATATAATTCTGAAACTTCTCAAGTAAAAGCTGAAGGTAATGTTATAATTGAAAACCCAGAACAAAAACTAGAAGCCGAAACAATAAACTATGACCTTGCTAAAGAAACAGGAACAGCAGAAAATATACAAGGTTTTATTGCTCCTTTTAATTATTTATGTGCAAAATCCATGAATAAAACAGGCCCTACTACATTTACTGTTAAAGATGCAAAAATTTCAGCATGTTCTGGTAGTGTTCCTGAATGGTCTTTATCTATGTATGAAGGTAGTTTGGATATAGATGGATATATGCAAATGAACCATGCTACTGCAAATATTTATGACAGCCCTTTTGTTTATATACCAAAGTTTTTCTACCCTGTTTCTTCCAACAGAAAAACTGGTTTTTTAATGCCTGTAATAGGATATTCAGAAGATATGGGTGCTATTGGTAATATACAATATTATATTGCACCAGATATTAATTATGATTTTACTATTGGTTTAGGGTTATATTCTGAACGTGGTGTTCAAGAACAAGTTGAAGCTCGTTATGCCCATGATGATAAAAGTTCATTTTATATAGCAGCAGAACATATTAAAGATTTTGATTCTGAAGCAGATACTAATTCAAGGTGGCGTGCTACTTTAAAAAATCAGTATGTGCCTATTAATAATTTATATATTAACATAAATGGAGATTATGCTTCAGATTATCTATATTCTAGAGATTATGATGACTATACTATGTCAGCATATAATAACGATAACTACCAAAACATGTATTTTGCTGAATTAAAATTAAAATATAATAATGATTTTATTGATTCTCAAATTTATTATAGACGTGATATGCTTTTTAGAGATACTAGAACAGGTTTTACAAAAAATACATTAGTTCATATGCCATCAATTAGGTTAAATAAAATAATAAAAGATATACCTTATATGTTTTTAGAATATGATTTTTCATATGACAGGCTTGTATATAAAGAAAACGAATATTATAATAACACTCAACAATTACCTAATGAATCAGAAGACTGGATTTTAAATAGATTTAGTGCTATTGGTAGGCTTTATACCCCTATTGATTTAAAAGTATTAACATTAACACCTTCTGCTTATATTGGATATATACGCTGGCAAGATAGCACAAAACCATTCCATTTTAATGATACTACTGATTCTGTTTTTGGTGGTATATATAAAGAAAATGATAAAACAGCATATAAATATTGGGGTGGAGCAAACTTAACTCTTTCTGTTAAAGAAATATATAAAGATTATGGTTTATTTAGACATTCTATTCAAAATAATATTAAAATGGAATATTCTCCTAAAATAGCACATAATGTAGAAAACCCTAGTTTTCCAAATTTTGTAACAAATGATATTACTTCTTATCAAGGGGTTTTATCATATGAATTTATTACAGCTTTAATAGGTGCTGGCTGGAATGTAGAATTAAAAGCAAATCAAGGTTATGACTTTATGGATGAAATAAGCCCTGTTATTCCTTTAAATGTTAAATTTTCAGCAAATATTTTAGGATATTTTTCAAATAAAACAGAAATGGAATATAAACATACTGGTAAAATGGAAAACGGAGAACCTCGTATAAAATATTTTAATGATGAAATTACTTTTAGATTTTTACGATACTTTTTTCTAAAAGGAACATATACATATAATGGGGAAATATATGGCCCTGCTTTAGATAATGTATATAATACAAGTGCTGGTATATCTGGTGGTGTAAATATATGGAGAATAGCTGTTCAAGGTTTTCATAATTGGAGTGGATACAATTCCCAAATGAGCTTTGAAAACTTATACCCTAAAAACTTTGGAGCATCAATATTATATAATGCAGAATGCTGGAGTCTTGGTTTACGGGGAGATGTAAATTTATCCACAATAAACTCATTTAAAAATCTCTCTGTTATCTCTCCTAAAAAAGCAAATTCATTTTTATTATATATTCCTCCTGCCAGAATAAGATTAATTCCTTTTTTGTCTGCCAGTTCTTCTGCAATACGAAGAGAATTGGTTACAACTGTCAAAGAAGTAAATTTATCTTTTATCAGTCTTGCTATTT
>CALADT010000148.1 GCA_937890655.1 uncultured Mucispirillum sp.
TAAGACTATCTGGAATAAATCCAATATAAAACCATAAAAAATTAACTGATACATTTATATAAGTGGGCAGATAATACCCATTATAATAAGTATTTCTATTGTTATTTTTAAGTAAAAAAGGTGAAATTATTAAAAGTAATAATATGGCAATTTTGCCGATTGTATCATCATATGGCATAATAATATAAAAAATACCTGAAAATACAAATATAGATAGAAATACTAAAAATACACCACGTAATATTCTAGTAATAGAGAAAAATAAAAAACTATTTTTTCCACCTGCAAACTCTGATTCTATAAATGTTTTACATATAAAAATTGATATAATAATATATATGGTTTGGTATAAGGAGAATATACCATTATATAAATACATGGCAAATATTATAAACCAAAAAGGTATCCTAGCTATTAAAAATGATAATAAAAATACACCATAGCGAATATACCCTAAAGGTCTAGGTAAAACATTTTGTAGTGATATAGTATTAATTATTTTTTCCATATATTCTTTTACTATGAAACAAAATATAGGTCAAGATATTATGGAAGAATATTTTTATTAATTGATTATAAAAATAAGTATAAATATAGAAAATTATTTCAGCTTATAAAGAAATAAATATTTATAATCTATTAAAATAGATATAAACTTATTTTAAAAATTATAAAATTTACCTATTTAACACTATCTATTTTTATTTGCTCTAAAATCCCATGGAGCTTGTGGGTTATCATACTGCCATAAGCCTTGCATATTTTCTTTTGCTTTATATTCTAAATATTCGCCATATAAAGAATAGTTATATCTAAAATAATTCCATGCACAGCCTTTTTTTATCATTTCCCTATTAATATTTATATCTTCATTATATAATACTGCCACCACTCTGCCATATTTATCTTTACTTGATGAATTAGAAAATCTTTTTTCAGGAACATAAGTAATAGTTTTATTTGAAATTAATTGAGATAAACATTTTTGTGCTGATTTACCATATTGTTGTTTTAATTCTGGTGCATCTATTCCATAAAGTCTAATTTTTACAGTTTCCCCTTTATTATTAACGACTTTAACAGTATCCCCATCATGAATTGATATGATTTTTTTAACAGGTATATGTTTTTCATTAATATCTAATAAATCAATAAATAAAATAGCAATTATAATTAATAAAATATTTATGTATGATTTTTTGTTTAATCTGAAATTTCTTCTCATTATATTCCTTATATAAACTTATTTTAAAGATTATATTAATGTATATGTAATGTCAATATTAAAATATATCATACTATTATATGTAAAAAGTGGTATTTATTAACACATTTTTATTATTTGTTATTAATAGTATTAAGATTATTCTTGCAATAAATATGTATGTAGTGATATTATTTTTTTTGCTTTACATGTATAATAGAACAAATACTCTTTTTATTAGTCTAATATATTAATACTATATTTATACCAATATGGTTGTAAAGTGGAAATATATATATTATTTATTGACAGAGTATAAGTTTTATGTAAATAATGGATAGTTTTTTATTTAGGAGAAAATATGTTTAAAAAATTTTTATTAGTTATAATTGTATTAATGCTTCCTATTTCTTCATTTGCATTAACTATTGATGAAGCAGTTATGATAGCTTTAGAGTCTAATAATAAAATTAAAAGTAAAGAATATACATTAAAATCAAAAGAGCTTGCTTCAAAAAATGCTGTATTAATATTTTTACCGTCTGTTGGTGTAGGTTATGATTATTCATACAGATGGAATGAAATGGCAAAATCTAAAACAGACGGAGATTTAAGCTCATTAAGTGCATATGCTAAATTAAACTTATTTAATGGGTTATCAGATATGTATGCTTATCAAATAGCCAAATTAAATAGCGATATGGCTTTATCTGATTTAGATGCAGCAGGCTATGATATTATACTTGAAGCACAAAACGGTTTTATTGACGTATTAAAAGCTCGTAGTGATTTAGAAGTGGCAGAAAGTAACTTAAAACTATTAGAAATGCAAAAAAGAGATGCACAAATTTCAGCAGATAACGGTTTAATAGCAAGAAACGATTTGTTACAAACTGAAACTTACTTAGCATCAGCACAGTTACAAAAAATAACAGCACAAAGTGCAGTAACAAGAGCAGAACAAAAACTTAGCAAAATATTAAATAGAAAACTAGCAGAAAAAGAAGAATTAGTAGAGCCTGTATTTTTAGATGTTACTTTGGAAAGCGAAGATGTTTTAAGGGATAAAATGTTTGCTAATAGAAGTGATTTTAAATATTTAGAACAGTCATATAAAGTTGCTAAAAAAACAGAAATGCGTTCTTTAAATGGTGTTTATCCTAAAATTGACGCATCTTTTAATTATTCTTCTTATGGAGATAACGGCAACCCATTTGCAGGAGCAGGTAGTATGAACCAGCCAGATAGTAATATGTCCGTAGGTGTTACAGCATCATGGAACATTTTAAACGTGGCATCTTCATCTATGCAGTCTATTGCAGATAAAAGAACACGTCAGGCTCTTGCATATAATATAGCAGATACAAAACAAAATATGGTATTAGAATTACAGTCATATATAGAAATGTATTACACATCAAAAGCACAGCTTGTGCAGGCAACAGCCGGTGTTAAACATGCACAAGAAAACTACCGTGTAACTAAAAACTTATATAACCAAAGTGCTGCTACTATGACACAACTTTTAGATGCTTCATCATTACTTAATGAGGCGAAAGTGGCTGAATCAAATGCAAGATACAGTGTTTTATCTTCTGTTTATCAGTTAGAAAGAACAATACAGGAAAAATTACCTGTTCATAACACTCAAAACTAAAATAATAATATAAAAGCAAAAACGTTTACATTTTTGCTTTTATATTGCTTAATTGTCAGCAATGTGTATTGAAAAAATATATATTAATACATATTTTTTACACATTTTTAATTTTCTAAAAAAAATGCTTGATTTTATTATGTAAATTATATAAATAATATATACAAATAATATTGTCAGGTGCAAAGATATTATAATCCCATTATGGTAAGGAGTAATCATGAAAGACTTTTTTAAGAAAATAAAGGAATCTTGTAGTCAGTTTATATTTAACTTAAAAACTTCTGCTGAAGAAAGAGTAGACGGTAAGATTGCTGAAAAACAATATCCTACTAAAGAGGCTGGTAAGTTTAAAAAATGGCTATTAAGAGTTGGTGATTTTGCTAAAAGAAAACCGTCTTTATTTATTGCAATTATTTTAGGTATTATATTTATACTTTTATTTGTAACTTATGAATCTCTACATATGACAAGCACTCCATCATTTTGTGGAAAATGTCACGTTGAAGTAGAATCAGGCCCTGGAGCAGAGTTCCATTCTTGGAATAAAAATGTCCATTCATTTGTTGAAGTTGGCTGTATTGATTGTCATGGTAAACCTGGGATTGTTGGCTACATGAGAGCTAAAATGGGTGGTATGTATGACTTATATGGCGAAGTATTCCATTCTAAAGAACATAAAATGGAAATCTTAACAAAAGGCGCTACTGATATGGAATATGCTAAAAACTTAGTTCCAAACGACTGGTGTTTAATTTGCCACTCTGATGATAATAACCAGCGTATAAGAGATGAACATTTCATGAGTTTTCTTGGGGTTGAAATGCGTAAAGTTGATGGCGTTAAAAACCCAGAATTTAGAGAAGAAAACGGTTTAAGAGATATATTTAATGACGAAATGGCTAATATTAACTTTAGTCACGAAAGCCACGTTAACGGTTTAGAATTAAGCTGTATGAATTGCCATATGGGTGTAGCTCACAGTGGCGAGTTTAAAAGTAAACCAAAAATGGAAACTTGTTTTGCATGTCATGATGCTGAAAGAGAGAAAAATGCAGATATAGGCGCACCATTAAATGAAGATTGTGCATCATGCCATAAAACAGTTGTAGAATTCCATGAAGGCACTTTATTATTAAACGAAGGGGAAGAACCAACTCCTCCTACAATGATGGTTGATATGGGTGTTTATGGAGCAGAAAACTGTGCTTCTTGCCACTCAGAGGGTGCATTTGCTAAACCAACAAGAGCAACTTGTGGCACTACTTGTCATGGAGAAGTAGATTATGGCGATATTTATGATGATATAAGAGCACGTTTTGATGAGGCTAAAGCACCATTAGATAAGTTATATATGTCATTTTATAAATCATACAATAAAATGAATAAAGACCAAAAAGTATTATTTAACCAGTTTAAAGAATACTATGAGCTTTTAGCAAATGATGCTTCAAAAGGTATCCATAACGAAGTAATATCTACTAAAGCAGCAGAAAAAGCTATGGAAGTAGGTAAAGAGCTTGCAAATAGTCTTGGTATCCCTGTTGCAGCAGAAGAAGAAAAAGAATAATATATATTATTAAACATAATAGGGGGGGGCAGAAGTTATATTCTGCCCCTTTTTTATGTAAATTATAAGTAAATGTATAAATTATAGTATTAATATTTTTGCTAAAATAACCTACTTTTTATTTTTATAATAATGAAATAAAACGAATTTTATATATTTGTATCTATAATATTATAAATGGTTATTGAATAAAATTATTTTTATTATATAATTATTATATAAATAAATTAGTGAGGTAGTTTTATGCAGGAGTATAAATATACGTTTAGTGATGGGCTTGTGGGAAGCTGTGCAAGGTTTGATAAGGAACAGCCAAAAGCCGTAGTGCAAATTATACACGGTTTAAAAGAACATCATAGAAGGTATCATCATTTAGCAGAATATTTAAATAATAATGGCTATGCAGTATTTGTATCAGATAACAGGGGGCATGGTTATTCTGTAAACGATGAATATCCACTAGGGTATATGACGGACTTAAACCGTATGGTAGAAGACCAATTTGAACTTACAAAATACATAAAAACACAATATGAAAATGTGCCCTTATATATTTTAGGCCATTCTTTTGGGTCTATGCTTGCAAGGTGCTATATTCAAACTCACGATAGTGAAATAAGTAAATTAGTATTAAGTGGCACAGTAGGTTATGATAATCTTGTTACTATTGCATACCCATTGGGGAAAATAATAAATAAACTAAAAGGCAAAAAAGGTTACAGCTCTATTTTACATGCTATTGCAGATAATGGGGATATATCATGGGTATGTTCCAATGAAGATACAATGGAAAAATATATAAACGACCATTTTTGCACAGGCTATAAGTATATGAACGCCTCTATTGATACACTATTTCATGCTATGAAAGAATTGCATAATGTGAAAGCATATCAGTGTAATAACCCTAATATGCCAATATTAAGTATTGCAGGAGAAAAAGACCCTGTAACAAAAGGGGACAAAGGTATTGAAGATAGTATTAAAACACTTGAAACAATAGGCTATAAAAACGTAAAATCCATAGTTTATAGTAATATGTTACATGAAGTTTTAAATGAAACTGGAAAAGAACAGGTATATAGTGATTTATTAAACTTTTTAGATAGTAATAATTAACTTATACAAAAATAAATATAATTTTATATAAACTATTATGGCTTATTTTCAAATTAATATACTATATTTAATGAAATAAGTCATTTTTTTTATGCAGTCTTTAGAAAAGTTAGTAGTATTTTCATATTTATTTACCCACTTATAATTTAAAACACTTATTCGTTATTATATGTGTTCTTTATATTTAATATGTAAATCTAGTAAACCATTGTTTATAAAGTAATTAGGCTTGTATATACTAAATAATAGATTTAATGATATGATTATGTTATAAGGCAATATTTATTAA
>CALADT010000149.1 GCA_937890655.1 uncultured Mucispirillum sp.
TGCGGATGTGCATTATTCTCTGATGGTTCTCCATGAGTTGCCCACCTTGTATGTGCTATCCCTGTAAAACCACTTAAATTATGTTTTTTTACTTCTTCTTCTAAAACTGCAACTTTCCCAACAGATTTTACAACTTCAATACTATCTTGTTCGGTTGAAGCTAGCCCTGAAGAATCATAACCTCTATACTCTAACGCTTTTAAACCCTTTATTAATATTGGTGCACTTTTTTTGCTACCAGTATAACCTACTATTCCACACATACTATTCTCCTTAATATATTATTTATTTCTATTGGCACAGGCTTTCACAAACCCTGCAAATACAGGGTGTGGGTTATCAACACTTGATGCAAATTCAGGGTGGAACTGAACACCTATAAAAAATGGGTGGTCTTTTATCTCTACAATTTCTGGTAAACTATCATGACGAGCAGAAATTGTAAGCCCTGCTTTTTCCAACCGTTCTGCATAATTTGGGTTAAATTCATATCTATGTCTGTGTCGCTCTATTATATCTTCTTTTTGGTATAAACTATATGCTAAAGTATCTTTTTTTATTTTGGCACTATACTCCCCAACTCGTTGAGTGCCACCTATATCTGTAATATTTTTTTGTTCATTAAGCATAGCAATAACTTTATCTTCTGCTTTTTCGTTAAACTCTCCTGAAGTGGCTTTATCAATACCTGCCATATTTCTTGCAGATTCAATAACAGCACACTGCATACCAAGACAAATCCCAAAAAATGGTATTTTATTAAGCCTTGCATAGTTAATGGCAGAGATTTTGCCTTCCACACCCCTGTAACCATAACCACCAGGAATTAAAATACCATCAAAATCTTTTATTTTATCAAGTAAATTTTCATCTTCTGCTTCAAAATAAACATCATCTACTTTTATACCGATATGTAACCCTGCAATATAAAGGGATTCTGCAATGGATTTATAAGCATCTTTCATACCTGTATATTTGCCTATTACAGCTATACGAGTGGTTCTTGTAAGCTCTTTTTTTACAATATTAAACCATGATAAATCAAACTCTTTTTTAGGGGTTAGTTTAAGCATTTTCATAACAAGTTTATCAACCCCTTGATTATAAAAACTTTCAGGTATCATATATATAGAAGAACAATCTGTGGCTTCCATAACTGCTTCTTTTCTAACGTTACAAAAAAGCGCTATTTTTTTCTTCACATCTTCATCTAACTGTTTTTCAGAACGGCATATAATAATATTTGGCATAATACCAGCTTCTCTTAATTTTGCAACTGAGTGCTGTGTAGGTTTTGTTTTTAATTCCATAGCAGCACCAATATATGGCACAAGTGTTAAATGAACATGCAGACAGTTTTCTTTTCCTTTTTCAAGAGTAAATTGCCTTATAGCTTCAAGAAATGGTAGACCTTCAATATCTCCCACAGTGCCACCAATTTCTATTAATACAACATCCACTTTATTATTAAATTTATTAATCCTACGTTTTATTTCATCAGTAATATGTGGGATAACTTGAACAGTGTTACCATTATAATTGCCTTTTATTTCACTTTCTATAACTGTTTTATATATATCCCCAGAAGTATTTGTATTATCCTTTGTGGTTTTCATACCTAGAAAACGTTCGTAATAACCTAAATCTAAATCTGTTTCGGCACCGTCTGAAGCAACATACACTTCCCCATGCTGATAAGGGTTCATAGTGCCAGGGTCCACATTAAAATAAGGGTCAAACTTAGCCATAGCAGCAGTAAAGCCATTAAGTTGTAAAAGTTTACCAATGCTTGCCCCAGAAACCCCTTTACCCAGTGAACTAGCAACGCCACCTGTTACAAATATCCATTTAGTCATAAAATACTTCCTTTATAAAAATAATTTTTTATTACAATATCATATATATAAATTTACTTCAAATATTAATTTTAAAAATTACTATTTTATACACATTATTTTTTATATGGTTTTATTTATTTCTTGTTTTATGTATACATTTGTAAATGCTATAAATTTTTAAAGTCTAGTAAATTTATATGAATTATGTAGGAATTGTGAAATTATATCCCTCAAACCCATACTAAAAAAGTATGATTTATTAATACATATGTAAAATAAACGGCTATTTTTTAATTAAATTGTGTTGAAGAACTATGTATTGAATTTTTAATTTTTATTTTTTTTGCCACATAAAAAATATTTCTTTAAATTTGCTTTACATATTCTAGGTAAGATATATGCTTATGACAAGGTTTTGAGAATTATTATTTAATATGGCGTCAAATAAGTAATAATTAGGGGGTAAAAAATAGAAATACAATAATGTAAAAAACTATCAGTTTTAAAAAATTTATTAAAAAATAAATATTACTTAAAAATGAGGTAAAAAAATGAGAAATCTTATAAAAATAATTTTAATGGCCTTTATGGTTTTAAACATAGTTTCATGTGGGGATATTGAAAAAACAAGTGAAACTACAACAAATACTACAAGCAATGCAGACACTACTAACACAACTAATGCAATAGATATTATTAATAATACCAGTGATTTAAATACACATATTTCATCACTACTAGGGGAATACAGTGTAAAACAGATGTTTTATGATGGGGAAGAACAAGTTATAGATAAAAAATCTTTATTAAGAATTAATACAGAAGATAACAAAACATTACTTTTAGCTTTTGATATTGTTATGTATTATAATCATCTTG
>CALADT010000150.1 GCA_937890655.1 uncultured Mucispirillum sp.
AAAGCAGGAAGCAGTATTTTATTTAAGGTTAAATAAAAACTATATAGATACTTCCATAAAACTAAAAGTAGAATAAAAAAGGGAAGAAACAACTTAATCTTAAGACTATTTATTATTTAATATAATTAATTTAAAATATTGTGCCTTGTATATTTACTATACAAGGCTTTTTTTATTAAACGGATTATCATAAAATATATGTAAGAAATTAAAAAAAAATAAATATTGACAATTCCCCCCCCCACGTAGTATAAGAAATGACATTTTTTTATACTATGGAGGTTAAAGGTGTATTATGAAAAAATTATATATTAATATTTTTATGGTTATAGCTCTATTATTTATATACAGTTGTGGAGATATATATAGTAAAAATAATAGCAATAATGAAAGTCATGGTGATAATAAATGTGTTATTAATGTAGCAGATATTGATTTAAGTAAAAGTAACCCATTAACAGTAAATGGTGCTATTGTATGTTCTGGAAGCAAATTTGCACATTTAACCTTAACATCAAACTATCAATCTAATGGTAATGATAATTGTAGTTTTAAAATGACTTCGAATATATATAATATTAATGTTCCACCTACTTATAAACAAAATGCAGATGTTACATTTGAAGCTGTAAACTGTAAGCCAAATACGAAATCCACTTATACAATAAACTTAACTGATTTTATTTATTTTGATGATAACTATACATTTAATATTCATAATTAATTTATAAACATATTGTTTAAATTAAAAAATGTAGTTATAATTAGAATAATATGGAAATTACTCCTGAAACAGGCACACTTTGTAACCTTTCTGCTAGTAAAGAAAACAATGGAATAAAAAATGATTTTTTATTAACTCATCATAGGTTACTTAATACACTATCATTATCATATACTGTAATAAATATTAATTAAAATAAAATACATATGGCTGTATAAAAAGTCATATGTATTCATTAATGTTTATATATTATTGTAACATGGGAAATGTTTTTCAAAATCTTCTCGTTCCCCTGGGTCATAATTTAATAGTTTAGTCCATATACTATCATGCTCCATACAGTAATATATAAACACATTTTTCCACTCTTTTTTTAGCTTTTCTGTAACAAAGCCAATCATTTTTATACGTTCTGCTTTAAAATAACGGGTTTTACCGTCTATACCTTTTATAAAGTCCCCTTTTGTTAAAATAGACGGGCTTTTACGTTCTCTTATAATATTCATTAAATCAGAAGGACACCTAAATGTAGAAATACTTATATACTCCACACTTTCTTCTTTTATGGTGCTTGTTAATTCTTCAATTAGGCTGCCGTATAGTTCTTCAAACTTATCCACCATTATTAATGGGTCAAAATGAAAACCTACTTTATAGCCGTATTCTGAAATGGTTTTTGCAGCTTGTAAACGCCGTTTAAGGGTTGCTGTTAAAGGCTCTTCCTTTTCTATAATCTCTGCTGGGTTTAAGCTCCATGATACCATAACATTTTTTGGGTTTAAGTTTAGCAGGTTATCTATTACATCTGATTTCGTTTTAAATTCAAATAATATATTTTCAAGGTTATTTACATAAGGCACTATGATTTTTGAAAGTGGTATTGTTTTATCCATAGCTAGGCTGTCACTTAATTCTCCACTACCTATTCTTCTTTTTTCATGTGCTGTTGCTTTTTTCATATCTTCAAGCCATAAATCTGTATTGCCTGTTACTTTTATATATTTATGGGGTAAATATAACTGCAAAATACAATATGCACAATCAAAAGGGCAACCCTGCATAATATCTACCACATGGTAGTTACAGCACCTATATATATTTGTGGCAGGGCATCTATGAACAAAGTTATCCTTATGGGAAGATATTATAATATTACTTTTTTTATCTTCTACTTGCTGGCTGTTATCTATAATATGAATATTATGTTCTTTTGCTACAATTTGGGTAAGGGGCAGGTTCTCTGCTGATTTTTCCACATATATCATTTATTTTAGTCCGTATTTTTCAAGAAGTTCATAAAAAGATGTAATATTATTTTTATTACTTTCTAAACTACTTATTATATTCATATAATCATCTACACTTGATATTTCGCAAGTTATATTTAATTTTGGAGATTCAAAATTATCGCTATTTATAACCTTTATATTATTAAAACTTTTTATAAGCTCATAATATTTACTTTCTACTTCAATATGGCTTCTACTTTTTACATTAGGAAACTGAAAATATTCTGTATATTCTGCTGGTATAATCTCTTTAAAATCGCATACTTTTTCTATAAATTTCCTAAAATTCTGCATAGATACATCATTATGGATAACATACCCTTTTATAAAATTAATAATATTACTATTTTGTGATACTATTAATGATATAGTTTTTAATGGAATTTCTTTTTTATCAATATAATCTATTAGC
>CALADT010000151.1 GCA_937890655.1 uncultured Mucispirillum sp.
TATCATTTTTACCCCATACATAACCTAATATACCTTGTGTATTTTCTTTCTTTTGAAATACATTATTACATGCAGTTACACATGTTTCACAATATATACAATCAGCATCAGGGTTTTTTCTTGGGTCTATATGTGTTGGGCATACCCTTACACATGCTTTACAGTTTATACATAATGATTCTTTTCCTGGTATCATACCTACAAATAAAGTATCATCATCAGTCATAACAACTTGAAATTTTGAATAAGGGCAAACATATTTACACCATTTAAAACGAACAAGTGCAAAATCTACAAAAATAAATAAAAATAAAACTACACCAATAATAACCATTGTGCTACTATTTTGTAATGAAGTTAAAAAGTTATATGGAGATACAAAATACATCATCCAGTTTACTGCTAACACTAATGCAAATAATGCAGCAAATAATATCTCTGCTATTTTACGCATAGATTTATTTTTAATTTTTTTTGCATATTTTTCAATTCTAATGGAAAAAAAAGACTGTGGACAAAGCCATCCACACCATACTCTTCCTAAAAGTTGTGTTACAAACACAAATAAAAATGTAGTTAAAAGGATTACTATAAACGCTGAAAAGAAACTACTAAAGCCTACAACATTATTAAAAGCATGAAGTTGTAACGAAGATACATCAAAACGAAATAAACTATTACCATTTGATGTTTTAACAAATGGGATAATTAATACAGAAGCTGCTACAATAAATTGCAGCAGCCTGTATATTTTACCACGGAGAACACTATTTGCTTTCATCGTCATCATCCTCCATCATGGTATATTTTGGAGATTCTACCTTATCTTTCCTTTTGGAAGAAAAAAAGTAAATGGCGATTCCTACTAGTATTACTACCAACAAAAATTCAACTGTATTTGTTCATTTTCTGGAGTTATTTGAGTAGTAGCAATAGTGCTTCCATTGTCTTTCATTTTTTTACCCCTTAATTATGGTTTAATTGGCTCTTTTATTTCGTGCTGTTTTTCATAAGCACCTGATTGTGTCCAATCACTAAACATTGGAGTATAAGCATATATATAGTATATTCCCCAAACTATTAAAGCAATAAAGAATATAACCCAACCTAAAGGAAGGTTGTGCTCTGTATCCTTACGATTTAAACTAGGAATATCATCTTGTTCATCATAATTTGACATATTACTTTCCTCCTTTTTTATTTAGCCAAAGTTCTTACATAAGCTGATACTGACCAAATATCATCTTTAGACATAATTTTTAAATGTGCAGGCATAGCACCTTCTATACCATTTGCAATTGTAGTAAATATTGCACCATCAGTATAGTTAGGGAGTGCTTCAGCAAAAGTCATAGAAGTTAATTCATATCCTTCTGCAGAACCTTTACCGTTATTAGCATGGCAACCGATACATAATAAATTGTATATTTCTTCGCCTCTTGCTATTTTATCCTGATTATTTAAATTTGGATTTGTAGCATTTTCAAATGCTGCTTCATCTGCTAAAATTGCATGAGTATTTTCTACATATGTTCCAAGTTGTTGGAGATATGCCACAAGAGCATCAAGTTCAGTCATTTCTGCTAATGCATCAATATCTTCTTGAGTATATGTTAATCCTAAAGTTTTTGCATGTTTTTCTATAACTTGAGGATTTAATTTTTTCTCAGCAAGCCATGGATATTTAGGCATATTTGATTTTGGAAAAAAGTGTTGTGGATTAATCATGTGTGCTTTTTGCCATTCATCAGAATACACGCCACCTACTCTAGCTAAATCAGGACCAGTTCTTTTTGAACCCCATAAAAATGGTTGTTCATAAGCACTTTCTCCTGGTTGAGAGATTTCACCATACCTTAATACGTCTGCTTTTAATGGACGAACTGTTTGAGAGTGGCAGTTAATACAACCTTCTTTTTGATAAACATCACGTCCAGCTAATTGCAATGGAGTATAAGGGTTATTTTGAACATTTTCAAGTTTTGGGTGCATAGCATCTGTCATCATTGGAACAAAAACTGTTGCGATTGTACCAATAAGTATAACAACTAATGCAACAACTGTAAAAATAAGTCCTTTACTATAAATGCTGTTATTATTTTCACTCATAACTCATACTCCTATTGGTTTGATAAGTTTTGTTTACCTTTTACAATAGTCATAATGAAATTGTAAAGGAAAACAAGCATACCAACAATAAATATTAAACCAAATACTGATCTAGCCATCCAGTATGGATAGTTGCCCACTACTGTTTCTATGAAAGAATACATTAATGTGCCATCTTCGTTAATAGATTTCCATAAAAGACCTTGGCGAATACCAGTAATCCACATTGTAATAGAGAAACCTATTTGTCCTAAAAGAACAAGCCAAAAGTGAGTGTTTGCTAATGATTCACTATATATTTCAGTTTTATATACTCTTGTTGTAATGTAATAAATGGCTGCAGTAACAGTTAAAACAACCCATCCCATTGTTCCCATATGAACGTGTCCTGGAACCCAGTCAGTGTAGTGAACAAGAGAGCTAACTGCACGAAGCCCTTGTGTTGGTCCTTGTAAAGTTTGTAAACCATAGAAAGTAATACCTGCAATGAAAAATTTTGCTAAGTAAGCTGTTCTAAGTTTAGACCAATCTGGAGCAAGTGTTAAATAACCATTTACAACAGAACCCCAAGATGGTGCAATTAAAAGTATTGTGAAAACAATACCTAATGTTTGTAACCAATCAGGTAGTGGTGTGTAAACAAGGTGGTGAGCACCTGTCCATAAATACATAAAAATTAAAGACCAGAAAGAAAGTATAGATAATCTGTGGCTATAAATTGGCATACCTGTTGATTTTGGTAAGAAATAGTAGAAAACTGCTAAAATTGGTGTAGTAAATAAGAAACCAACTGCATTGTGACCATACCACCATTCAACGTTTGCACTATTAAGGCCAGCAAATAAATGGTAAGATTTACCTAAAGAAGCTACTACATGTAAGTTGTTTACAATGTATAATACAGCAACTGCAACGATAGTTGCTAAAATATACCATAAAGAAACATACATATGTTTTTCTTTTCTAGTTAAAATTGTACCTACTACGTTAATAGCGAACAATACCCAAGATACAACAACACCAAGGTCAACAAACCATTCAAACTCAGCATATTCAAGAGATTGGTTTAAACCAAGGAAAAGTGTAATAGTTCCAATAAGAACAACTATGTTGTAAAATATAAGTTGGAAAACTATAAGGTTACGTTTAGTAAGACGACCTATTATATAATAGAATGCGCCCATTTCAGCTGTAATACCAAGTCCATATGCAAGTACGTTAGTGTGAACCGTTCTAAGACGGCCGAATGAAAAATATTCTCCAATATTAAAGCTAACACTCCACATTTGAGCAGAGATGA
Organism: uncultured Mucispirillum sp.; assembly: GCA_937890655.1. GTDB lineage: Bacteria > Chrysiogenota > Deferribacteres > Deferribacterales > Mucispirillaceae > Mucispirillum. The sequence goes on from CALADT010000151.1 coordinate 3,410, forward strand.
GAAGACCTAAAACAAGACCTATAACACCCCAGAATAATGCAGAATAAATATAGCCCATGACAATTTTAGAATCGCCTGAGATTTCTTTCATTGCATATCCCCCATAAAAGTTTATTAAACTGCTATGTTTAAATATTATCAGAAAATCAAATATAAATCAAGATATATAATGTCTTTTTTGTTTTATTTTATAATAAAAGAATATATTATAACTACTAATATGTTAAAAAGATATGTTATATTATAACTTTAAATATGATATAGTTTTTATAAAATATTTTTCTAAATTATTTAATTTTTTAGGATAACTTATTTATAAATATATATCATTTTCCATTACATTAGTCAAAAATTTATATATAATATTAGGTGAAGCACTGTAAAAAATTTTATGTAATAGAAA
>CALADT010000152.1 GCA_937890655.1 uncultured Mucispirillum sp.
ATACATTGCCTTCGCTACCTATTTCTCCAAAACCGTATATGGACGCACCCACATATTTATCTGCAAAATAAGAAGTATCATATTTATATTCTTTTTTGCTGTATGATACATTATAAATTTTATCAATCATTATGCCTTCACTATAATTTTGGCATATAAGGTGTTTTTTACCACCTGTATAGTATGTTCTAAACAAATAAGGTATATCTTTACTAAGTAGTTTATATGTTTTGCCGTCATACTCAAATATATATGATGTTGGTTTATATTTTTTGTTTAATACAGAAACAAATATTTCATCTTTTCCGTTATTATTAATATCTACTGATTCTATATTAATAATATTTCCGTAAATAGAAGATATATAGCCTTTTTGTAACAGTTTATTATTTACTGCTTCATATATAAATATTTTACTTCTGCCGGCTAAGGCTATTAAGTAATTGCTTTCTTTGCCTTCAAAATAACCCACAGTCATACTGATTACATCTTCTTCTATTTTTATAGGCTTTTCTTCATCTGCACTTGCTGTTGTAATTATTTTTATACCTTTTACTGCTATATCATTAAAAAAAATAGTTTTACCTTTAAAATTTAGGCTACATTTTGCATTTTTTGAACCACTGTTTTCTCTGCCACAAGTAATACTATAATCAGATGATTCATCTTTTACAAAATGACTGCTTTTAAATATTTCATACTCTGCCTTTGCACTTTCTTCTTCACTTAACAAATTAGTAGAAAAATTTACAGGTATAGGGGAAACATGTGTTATTCTATCCCCTTTTTTTATGCCGTTATTTTCTATTGTTGTGCAGGTAGAATATTCTTTTTCCACATTAGAAATAGCAATTTTACCGGTAACAATATTCTTTTTACCTAATGATTTACCTGTAACAGGGTGGATTAATGCTTCACCATCTCTACTTGTTACAAACTCCATACCTGTAACTACATTATGGTTTTTGCCTAAATCTATTGTTACTCCGTTGCTGGAAACTACATAGCCTGAAAGCCCTTCTGCCCAGCTTTCTATTCTATGTGCAAAGCCTTCAAAAGTATTTTCTGCATATGAAAAAAATGGTATTGTAAATATTATTAAAAATTGTAATATTATTTTTTTCATAATTAACCACCACCTACAAATTTTACAAGCTCTATTACACTTTTTTCTTCTATAATAGTGTTAGCAAACTCATCTTTTGTAACTATTACACCGTTTACTTCTGCTATAATATTTTCGTTTACTATATTTAATATTTTAATAATTTCTTGTAATGTTATTTTTTCTTGAAAACTATGTTCCATACCGTTTACAATGATTTTCATTTTATATATCCTTTAATAAATATTTAACTGCTTCATTTGCCTGTATATTTGCACATACTGAAACACGTGGTGCCATAAGTGATTCATTAAATGTGGCTTCATGCTCAAAGTCCCCAACTATTATACAGTTTTTACCTAACTTTTTTATTTTAATATCTTCAGTATTATAATATCCTGCTACACCAGAAGCACCTATTATATAACTTTCTGGCAACTCTTTTATACATTTTTCTACTAATAACATTTTTGATAAGGGGTTGTCAAAACATTCTAGTATAACATTGTGGTTTTTTAACTCATTTATAATATTTTCTTCTGCTAAATATGTATTTGAAAAGGTAATATTTACATATGGGTTTATGCGTTTTAAGTTTATTGTTAAGGCTTCAGTTTTTTGCATTCCTATTTGGTCTATAAAATAAAACTGACGGTTAATATTAGAAGGTTCTACCACATCAAAATCAATTATTTTAATATTACCAACCCCTATTCTCACAAGGCTTGCAGCAGCATGACTTCCTAACCCACCTATTCCTGCTATTACTACTGTGGCTTTTTTTAGTTTGTTATATAAATCAAGCCCTTGTCGGCTTATAATCATATATTCTAACTCTTCATATGTAGGCATTACTCCTTTTTTTATAAGGGTAACATTATCATTTTCAAATACAATATGGTCTATACTAACAGGAAAAGAGTTAATAATAAATACATCTGCAGATATATTTTTTATTTTAATCAACTCTTTTATGGAAACAGGTTTTTCTATTTCTACTTTTTTACCATTTAATATAATATTCATAAACTAATTATATATATTGCTTTTTTAAATGTCAAAGATATTTTATTATTTTAAGTTCTTGGTTTAATTTATAATTTTAAACCATTATATGTTCTTATAATACAAATTTACTTTTAACATTATTTATTACAAGTTTACTTATTTAGTGTGTATAATTATTTTTATATTAATTATAAAGTGTTATATGTTATTTGATATTTGCATACTATAAGTATGTATAATTTTATAACACATGATTTTTTTATTACATAATAATACAAAATTTTTAATTACATGTTTTATTGTTTAGGTTATAGGCAATATTCTTTATACTTATTTTTATATGATTTTATAATCATAATATCTTTTTAACCTTTGTTGTAAAAATATAATCTAATTGCATAATTGTTGATTTTGGCTTAATTTTATATAAATAATTACTTATTTTTATATATATTGCTTACATACTCATAATTTGTATCTTCTAACTATTTTTTCTAAATTAGTTTTAATATTTTTTAATATCCTATTGTTTTAAGTGATTACCATATAAACTTATGAATTATTATTTTTTAAAAAAATTGCATAGTAAATATTTTATTGTAAAAATGCAATTAAATTTTATTTATGGTTTTTTTACTTGTTTTTTATTTAAACTTAATATTTATATGTAATAATTTATTACTTAATTTAATAATTTAATAATTTAATAATTTAGTAGTTTTGTAGCTTAATAGATTAATAGCTTAATAGTTTAATGATTTAACAAAACAATATTATTACTACTTTAATCACTTAAAATAAAAAAGGGGTATAGAAATATACCCCTTGTATAGGCTTATTATTTAATTTTATTAAATGATTGCTTCGCCTTTATTTCGTAATAGTTTTGCATATTCTTCAATCTCGCTACAAAGCTCATAATCATATTGACTTAATTCTTTTGCAGTTTTTGAACCCATAATTAAATCAAACATATCGTTATCATACATTTTTGTTAGCATTTGGTTTAAACGTTCCAACTTCTCATCACTGTATGTATCTTTTACTTTTTCCACTATGAACTTTTTCATAAATACTTCGTTTTCAAGTATTGCTCGTCTTGCACATTGGAAATATGCTTTTTTATATAACGGATTTTCACTCATTAATCACTTACCCTAATACTTGTTTTGCTAGCTCTACACCTATATTATAGGCTTTTGTGTTGTTTTCTGCTGCTTTTGCAGGAAAATTGTTTACTATTACTTCAAGTAAACCATCATGACTAACTATTTTACAAACTTCGTTTACTACACCTAATGTTGCTATATTTGCAGAAAGCGAACTTTTTAATTGCTCCTGTATGGTAGATGTAATAGGCACTGCATATACTTTATGGGCTGTGTTGTATTCATGCACCAACGTATTATCCACTATAACTATTGCATTTTCTTTTAAGTCGTTTGTATATTTATTATACGCTTCCTGAGTTAAGGATATAAAAACATCTGGGTTAATTATTTTAGGATAGTTTATTTCATCATCACTAATAATAACTTCTGCTTTACTAGCACCACCCCTTGCTTCAGGGCCATATGACTGGCTTTGAACTGCGTTTTTACCAGCTTTTGTTACTGCTGCTTGTGCAAGCAAAATACCTGCTGTTATTATACCTTGACCACCAGAACCGGAAAACCTTATATCATATCTCATAAAATATGCTCCTATTTTGCTTTAAAACATGTTACTGCATCATAGTTTGTTACAAATTCTCGTTTTGTAGTGTCTTGATGTAGTATGCCTGTTAAAAATTTACCTTCTAACTCCTCTTCGCTCATTTTTTCTGCTGCTTTTGTTGTTACTGCATGGTCTTTCTGCCATAATAACATATCTGCAGGTGTTTTTTGGTTATTTTTCCTACCAAAACCTGTTGGACAGCCGGCTATAATTTCTACCACTGAAAGCCCTGTATGGGAAAAAGCCTCTTTAAAAAGTTTTTCCATAGGAAGTGCATGGTATGATGTGCTTCTTCCTACAAATGTCGCACCTGCTGCTTTTGCAAGGTTACATATATCAAAATCCGGCTCAATCATACCATATGGTGCAGTAGTTGCTTTTGCACCCATAGGAGTTGTAGGGGAATACTGACCACCTGTCATACCGTAAATATTATTATTAAACACTATAACTGTCATATCTATGTTTCTTCTACAAGCGTGTATAAAATGGTTGCCACCTATGGCACTCATATCACCATCACCACCTAAGGCTACAACTTTTAATGACGGATTAGCCATTTTTATACCTGTTGCAAAAGCTAAACTTCTACCGTGAGTAGTGTGTAATGTATTAAAATCTAAATATCCAGGTAAACGACTGGCACAGCCTATACCTGATGCTATAACTGTTTCATCTTTTGTCCATCCCATTTCTGCTAATGCACGTATCATGGATTTCATTATAATACCATAACCACACCCTGGACACCATATATGAGGAAGACGCCCCTGTCTTATAAACTCTTCATAATTATAAGCCATATTATTCCCCCTCCACTATTTTTGCTATTTGGTTTGGTGAAATAGGTTCACTATCCACCCTGCATACATGTTTCACTGGGCAGTCTCCAGCAACTGCACGGCTTACTTCCCTCACTGTTTGACCTAAACTTAACTCAACCACAGTAAATGATTTTACTTTTGAAGCATACATTTGGATTTCTTTATCAGGAAATGGCCATATAGTTAATGGTTTTAATAAACCTACCTTAACACCTTTTTCTCTTAAAAGTAATACTGCATCTTTTGCAGCACGGGCAGAGCTACCAAAAGCAAATATCATATGCTCTGCATCTTCGCACATAAAATGCTCTACTTTTACTATATCATCATAGTTTAATTCTACTTTATTAATTAAACGTTCTTCTTGGATACCTATTAATTTTGGGTTATTAGTTGGAAAACCGAATTCATCATGGTTTAAGCCTGTAACATGATACCTATAACCTTCCCCAAAATTAGCCATTGGTGGCACAAGTGTGCTGTTATCGTATGGTTTATAATCTTCTGGAGAACATTTTACTTTTTCCCTATCTATAACTTCTAAATCACCCTCATTTGGTATTTCAATAGCTTCACGCATATGGCCGATTATTTCATCAGATAATATAATAACAGGCATACGGTATTTTTCTGCTAAATTAAAAGCACGAACTGTTTCACTAAACTGTTCATATACTGTTGATGGCGTAAGTGCTATACAAGGGTGGTCCCCATGTGTGCCCCACCTTGCCTGCATAATATCTGCCTGACTTGGGCCTGTTGGAGTCCCTGTGGAAGGGCCACCACGCATAACGTTTAATATAACACATGGCACTTCTGCCATATATCCATAACCTAAATTTTCTAATTTTAATGACATTCCAGGGCCACTGGTTGCCGTTAATGATTTAGCACCAGCAAGTGAAGCACCAATTATTGCAGCCATTGCACTAATCTCATCTTCCATTTGGATAAACCTGCCACCATGAGATGGTAGCCACGCAGCAAGACGTTCTGCCACTTCTGTTGAAGGTGTTATTGGGTAGCCTGCATAAAATTTGCACCCTGCATATAATGCACCCATTGCAACTGCATCGTTGCCTTGTAAAAATTTACGTTCTTTTTCTTTTTTCATAATTATAACCTTGTAACTTCTATTGCAAAATCAGGACAACGTAATTCACACTGCATACATGAAGTACATTTTTCAATATCTACAACATATACTTTAAATTCTTTTATTCCTAACACTTGAGTTGGACAGAACACAACACAAATTTCACAACCTTTGCATCGCTCTTTATGGATGTTTATTTCGCTTTTTGCCATGTTTATACCTCACATAACAATGTAATATTTTCTTATAATATATCTTTATGATGTATTTGTAAAGAAATATAAATAAATCATTTATATATTACAAATTTTTTACTTATTTTATTGCTATATATAATATTTTTTGTTTTAAAATATTATTTTATTTAACCTATTCTACTAAAACCATTCATTTCTTTTAGATTATCTTTTTTAATTACAAAAAAATCTAAATCTTTTTCTTTTAACTCTTTCCATACTATTTTACAGTTTTTTATTTTTAGTTTTGATAGTTCTGCTGAAATATTTACTTTTGACCTTACTGTTACAAAATAACTGTTCTCATAATGTTTTATAAAACTTATAATTGTATTACCTATTTTTGTAAAGTTTACTTTTATATATAAACTATACCCACCATTATTATTTCTTGAAAAACGCATAACGCCTTCTTGAAAATCTAAATCTTCATTTTCAAAAAATGTAAAAAAATCACTACCCATTAATACATTAGCTATTTGTAGTTTCGTTACTGCATTTTCTGCCCTGCTATTATTTTCCCCATACATTAAAAGTTTTAAATCATCACTTATATTTATACCTTTTCTTACTTTACTTTCAAAAAATTGACCTTGGTTGCGTATAAATTTTTTAATATCCTCCATAAAAAACGATGTTAAGTGAGAGATTTTGTTTTCTTTAAAAATGAAAGCTATTTCTTTTTGGTTAAACGACATCATTTCTTTTGCCATTAAAGAAAGTGATGATATTTTTGGAGAGATATTTATTTCTTTTAATAATAAAAGCCCTTCTGTTTTGATTACTTCTGCTAGAAATTTACTATTTTGTGGGGTAGATAATAAGGATGCGTTATATTTTTTTCCATTTATTTCCACCAAAAAAGAATTATTAAGGGATTCTAATACTTTTACATTTACTTTATCCCCTACATTTAATATTAAATTACTATTTTCTTTTAAAAGGCTTACTTCTAATGGGTTTGTTTTTAATACCTGTAATTTTAATGGCGGGTTCATTAATATATCTTTTGATAAGGCTTCCATATTTTTACCGTTTATATTTAAGATATATTTACCATTTTGCATATCTTTTATGCTGTTTGGTGTAATAATATCCCCAACTTGTAATGGTTTTTCTGCTATACTCTGCCTATATGCAGAGATTTTCATATCCATTATTATTCCTTAGGTAAAAGCCTTACTGCTAACTGCACTTCTGTTACAGAAATACCCAGCTCCCTTGCTATATCAATGTGAGATTTACCACTATTATGTAGCATAATTATTTTTGATTTTTTATCGTTTTTACCAGCATAATTACCTACTACCTGCTGTTGTTTTGGCTGCATTTGTATATTATTTTGTTTTGGCTCTTGTACTTTTTCCTGCACTATATTATTTTGTTTTAAACCTATATTTTCTGTAACTTTTATTTCCTTATTAATATTTTCTTTTATAATATTGCCACTATATTTTTCACCTGTTAGCCTTTCATATTTTAAGATTTTTTCATCTACCAAATCAGATAAATCTTCTAATACTGCCTCTTTTTGTTTTATGGCAGACTCTAAACTATCTGCAAGCCGTTGGCTTTCTAAAATTATTTCGTGCATATTTTCCATAATAGTATATGCTTCCGTTGGGGAAAAATTAATCAGCTTACGTTCCATATGACGCAATCTTATTAATAAACTTATTATAACAATTATTAATATAAAGGTTAAAATATAACCTAAAAGTATCATTACAGTTATGCCCATTATTTATTTGCCTCTTTTAACATTTCCCGTTCCAGCCTAAACATATATTTTATTATTTTATCTTTTATATCATAAGATATATTTTTAAAGACAGCTTCATATATAATATAGTTTTCTGTTTTTATAAACTCTTTTACACTACACACTGCACCAAAAGAGAAAAAACCACCGCCGTCCCTTATGGTTGTATATATCATAACGTTTTCTTTTTCTATATTACTATTGCTTACAAAAAATATACCGTCCTCACTAATAAGTAAAGATTTATATTCTATTGCACCTGTAATAGTTGTTTTTGGTTTTAAAATATATAATATTTCATCTATTTTTGCATTAATATCTATTAAAAAAGATATTAGTTCCCTGTTATCTACATCATCCCTTGTATATACTTCTTTTAACCTGCTGGCTGTTGAATTAAGCTCTTGGATATTTATTTTATTTACATAATCTTTATATATTTCTTCGTCTTCTATATTATATTCTTTTACATTAAATATATGAGATAACTCTAAAAAATGGTTATTAAAAAGTTTGCTTTCTATTTGCTTTGCTTTTGTAAAAGTTACTTTATTTTCATTAATAGATGAAATATTTAATAGAAAAGTGTTTTTACTATTTTCCACCCTTTCTGTATAAATGATTATATCTTCTTTTATAAAATTATATTCTTTATCAAACTCTATTTCTAATGGTTCGTTATTTATAATATTACCATAACATGCCTTTATACTGTCTTTATAAACAACTGATAACTTTATACGTTTTCCCATTTTATGCCTGTAAATCTATCCTATGAATATTTTCTTCACTATTTTCGTTATTATCTTTTTTATTTTCTTTTTGTTTGCGTTTTTCTTTTTTCTTTTTTTCTTCGTCAAATTTTATAGATTTTTCTGCCACACCAGTGCTTTCTGATTTAACAGTTTTTTTTATACCCTGCTGTTTTTTTTCAAATTCTTTTTGGAATTCTGCTAAAAACATAGCATTTTTTTGTTCCTGCCCCTTTTGCATACTGTCTTGCATTTGTTCAGAAATATAGCTTCTTGATACAACTGTGGATACATCATATGGAGTACTCATTTTACACCCCCTTTTATGGTATATACATTATCATACGGCTTTTTTTCTATAAAACTTTAGTGTTATTTAAAATATAATGGAAAAATTAATAAATTTCAATATTTTATATAATCATATAAATAAAAAAGCCCAGTTTAAACTGGGCTTATATTTATTTTTTCATATATATAATACATGTTCCTGCATTTTTCATTGTAAAATCTTCTGAGATTTTATTCAATGTTTCAGAATGCCCTAAACATAAATATCCAGGGTCTGTAAGCATATTATGAAAGTTTTTAATCGTTTTTTGTTTGCCTTCTATATCAAAATAAATAAGCACGTTACGGCAAAAAATAACGTCCACTTTGCCTATCATACTTGAAATGGTTGAAGCAGTAATATTTCCTGTATTAAAACGGATATGTTTTTTAAGCTCGTCTTTTATAAAGTAACTTTGACCTTGAACATCAAAATTTCTCATAAAATCAGCAGGCACACCCCTAAAAGACGCTTGCCTATATTCGCCTTTTTTAGCAAGTGCAACCACTTCTGAGTTAATATCTGTTGCTACAATTTCTATATTTGCTTTATCAAATAACCCTGCATTTTTTAGAAGTATTGCAATAGAGTATGGCTCTTCCCCTGTGGAACAAGGTGCAGACCATATTTTTATACTTCTTTTACCTGCCTTTATTAAGTCAGGTATAATGTTTGATACTAAATAGTCAAGCTGACCACGTTCCCTTAAAAAGTAGGTTTCGTTAATTGTAACAAGGTTTATAAGTGTATCTAACTCTTGCCTTTTTTTAATATCATATTTTAAATAATAAATATAATCTTTAAATGTTGTAAAGTTTAAATCTGTAAGCCTTTTTGAAAGTCTATTTTCAAGAAGATATTTCTTATTTTCTGCAAACATTATTCCAGAATTTTGATAAATAATATCCTTTAACTCTACAAATTCTTGGTCATTAATTTTAATTGAGTTTACAAGCATAACTTCTATTCTCCAATCTCGCCTATAATATGCTCAAGGATATATTTATTAGTTTCATCTTTAAGTCTTGCTCTTAGCAAACTATCATACCCCACAGGCTTTTGCTCTAGTATAATATTTACAGCTTTATACCTTACAAGCCAGCTTGAATCAGTATTATATAACTTCATAGCAGTTGATAAGGCAATAGGGCCGTGCATTAAACTAAGAGAGTTAAGCGCTTCTTTCCTTATATCTTCGTTTTCATCTTCCATTTTAGAAAGTAAAAATGTAGCATCTACACCTTTACATTTACCTAAAACTTCAATAATTGCAAGTTTAACATTTTGTTCCACATTAACATAAAAACTTTCCAGCTTTTTAAGAACGCTTTCATCTTCTATACCTGCAAGTGATTTTGCTGCAAAAAAACCAACCCAGTTATCACTATCGCCAACTTTTTCCACAAGCATATTAGTATATTTACCAGAACCACATCTTGAAATACCTGATGCTGCTGCCTCTCTTAATGGTATAGAACCATCATCTAAGAGTTTTATTAATATATCTTCCACTTTATCGTTTCTAAAAAGTGTGATTTTTTTAGCAAGCTGTATGCGAACAGTTTCTTCCTGCTCTGTTTCTATGGCTTCTGATAAGTATGTAAAAGCCTTCTCATCATTAATAAGAGAAAGTGCATATATTGCAACAATACGTATCCTTGCATCTTCATCTTTAAGATATTTTGCAAGTTTTTCAGAATCTGTATTATCTGATAATAATGCAATAGATGCAGCCGCTGCTTCTGGAACATTGATTTCTTTACTTGTAAGGTAGGAGTATAGTTTTTCTTTTGATTGCGTATCCCCTATCCAACCAAGCACCAATATAGCAGCAGATTTTACACTTGCTTCACTTGCTTCAAGTGCTTTTCTGTATATGGCAAGATTATCATAATCCTGTGCTCTACCCATTGTAAGTATAGCATATTCCACAAGTAACGGATTACCACTTTCAATAATTTCTATTAATTTGTTTTTTATATCATCATCATAGTTTGCTGATAAGTATTCAGATACAGTTCCTGCTTTTTCTGTATCAAAAAACTTTTCACATAAGGCATCTAATGGATATGATGAATAATCATCTTTTATAATAAACAGTTTTTGCAGATTAGTAGACTGTAACACTTGTGCTATTTGGTCATTAATATTTAATAATTCTATAACAATTTTTCTTGTCATTGCAAGTTTTTTTACAGCTACAAGCCCTGCAATAAATCTGCTTTGCACATAGGAGCATTTATACATATCTATGCCAATACTCATAACTTCAATATGGTCTTCTATTATTTGGTTAAGTTCTTGAATATCTGATAAATCGTTATCTGGGTTAATATGTGCTTTTAATACTCCATTTTTAATTTCGTATTGTAAGTCGCCCATATCTTAACCTAATGCTTGTGCTTCTGTATCAAATATTTTAAATACTTTATCAAGCCCTGTAAAAGAGAACATTTCTCTAATATCAGAGTTCATATCACATAAAGATACTTCTTTTTTATTTTTATTTGCTGTTTTAAAAAGGTCAATAATTTCTCTTAAACCAGATGAGTTCATATAAACAACGCTTTTAAAGGATAATACAACTGCACCACCTTTATCTAATAAAGCATTGATTTCACTTTTAACTGCAGCACCTGTTTCTGCATTAATTTCGCCTTCTAAGTAAGCAACACTTTTTCCGTTTGCTGATTTAATATTCATATTATGCCTCCGTTTTTTATAATATGTTTATTTTTCTTCTTTTTTATTTCTTTTAATTACAAGTATAGTAATGTCATCTTCAAAAGGTGCCCCTGCTGTAAAATCACGAACATCTTCCATAATCTCTTTTACAAGCCTTTCTGCTGGGTAATCACTAAACATCATAAGTTTTGATACAAGCCTGTCATAACCATACTGCTCCCTGCTACCGTTCATAGCTTCCACAAGGCCGTCTGTATACATAAAGAATATATCCCCTGTATCAATAGACCATTTTTTTTCTTCAAAACTTAAACCCTCAAATGTTCCTAAAAACATACCTGATGCTGTTATTTTTTTAACAATAAATTCTGATGAATCAAAAAATAACACAGGGTTGTGGCCTGCTGATGCTAAATTAAATGTGCCATTATTAGTGTTTAATACAGCATAAAACATTGTAACAAAATCTTTAGTGTGGATATTATCACATAAAATATCGTTTACCATAGTTAAAGCATCTGATGCTGAAATTACATCAAAAGTATAACTACGCATAATAGCACGAGTAATAGCCATAATAACTGCTGCTGGAGTTCCATGACCTGAAACATCTGCCACCACAAAGCCCCAATAGTTGTTACTCATTTGGATACTGTCATAATAGTCGCCACCTGCCTGCTCTGCGGGTATATATGTGGCTGCAAAATCATAACCTTCCACTTCCGGAAGCTGTTCCGGTAATAAACTTTCTTGTATATGGCCAACTTGTTTTAATTCTTCTTCAATAACAGCCTGCACTGCTTTTAATTTTTCGTTCATACGCAAAAGGTCTGTATTTAATATAGACATTTGACGTTGCTTTTCTTTTATTTCTTCCTGACTTTCTCTAATATCATCAATTAATTTAATTTCTCTTGTTGTATCCCTTAAACTTTCCACCATATATTTATCAAACTTTGAAAACATAATAGTCATATGTTTATCGTGCATTTGACGTAATGATTTATGGTTATTTGTTTCAAAAGGGCAATCTTTACAAGGCTCCTCAAAACCATAAACGTTATAACATTTAAGTGTATCCATATCTTTTTTACCTAGTTTTGATGTTTCCCTAAGCATTTTATTTATGGTTTTAATGTTATATTCATCATCAACAATCATTATACCTTGTGCCATATTGTCTATTGCACGGGAAAGAAAGTTAATCTCTGCATCTTTTAAGTTACGTTCGTTGGCAAGTCTAAAATTATTAGCTTTTGATTCTTTATGATAATGGGTTAATTCTATTCGTTTTTGTTCAATATCTGTAATATCGTTTAAAGAAGATACATACAAATCTTCTGCTATTTTAGTAAATGATGATTTTACAAACATTCTGTTACCTTTATATGTAACAACATCTTGAATAATAGTTTCTGTGCCAGTAAAATCTTTATTTTTGGCAATAGGGCAATCTTTACAGGGTTTTTGGTAGCCATGAATAACATTATAACATTTTTTATTTAGCATTTCATCGGGATGAGTGCCAGAAATAAGCGATATTTTTCCATTGGCAAATTTAATATTAAAATCACTATCTACTGTAATGATATATGAATCAATGCCATCAAAAAGCCTGTTTATTGTATTAGAGTCCATATTCCCAACTTCTATTTTTTATTTCACAGTATTATCTTTTCATTATATAGAATTATCTTATATTTTTCAATAGATAAGATTGTTTTTCTATATACACATCACTACTCTATAATTATTTAACCTTTTTGTAAACAAAAATTTTACTTATGTCTATTATTAATACAATTATTTGTTTTTTAATTTACTTTTTACTACGTGTTTGCATATTATATTAATTACTACATATATTTAAGCTATAACACCATATTAAATTTACTAATGAATATATTTTAAAAAGGAGAACGCAAGGGGTAACAATATTACCCCTTATATATTATTTACTTGCAATAACTTCTATTTCCACAAGCACATCTTTTGGAAGCCTTGCCACTTCCACAGTGGACCTTGCAGGGTAAGGTTTTACAAAAAATGATTCATAAACTTGGTTCATCTCTGTAAAATCGTTCATATTTTTTATAAATACAGTTGTTTTTACCACATTTGATAAATCAGCCCCTTGGCTTTCTAATATATATGCAATATTTTTTAATACTTGAGTAGTTTGTTCTTTTATAGTTGCAGGTACCTCCCCTGTTTCTGCATTTACAGGAATTTGCCCTGATACAAATATTAAATCGTTTATATTAATCCCTTGAGAATATGGCCCTATGGCTTTTGGTGATTTTTCTGTTACTATTTCTTTTTTCATTATATACTCCTTATGTTTTTGTAATTATTATATATATTTTTTTATAAGTCAATAAATTTTACTTGCTATTCATAATAAAAAGTATATAGTACAAATATATTCTATAATTATTAAGGTAAGTTTATGATTTCTATAATGGAATTAGAAGTTTATACAATGTTTTTAACTACCATAGCAGTGCTTGCAGTATTAAACCCTTTTGGTAACCTGCCACAATTTATTGCTATGACAGACGGTATGCCACTTAAAATAAGACAGCACTTATTTAGAAATATTATTATTACATCTTTTGCCATAGTTATGATATTTCTTTTTGCAGGGCCTGTTGTTATGAAATATATGTTTAGAATAACCTTAAACGAGTTGCGTATTGCAGGTGGTCTTATATTAATAGTAATGGGTATAAAAAACCTACTTTTTCCTGGCACATCTTCCCGTAACTTTGCCCATTATCAAGATATGAGTGAAGAAGAACTTATTCGCCGTTCCATTATTCCTATGGCTTTTCCTATGCTTGTAGGCCCTGGAACACTTTCTACCATAGTGGTTATGGCAGTAGAAAGTGGTATGCATAACACCATAATAGGTATTATTGTTGCATTTATTTTTATGGCTGTGCTTTTCTATTGTGCCACATTTTTAGAAAGAGTGCTTGGTAAATTAGTGCTTTTTGTAACAGCACGTATTATGCAGGTTTTTATTGTTGCAATGGGTGTAAAAATGATGCTTGTAGGTTTAGGGGTAAACCCAACCCATTAATTACAACGCAACCCTTTAGGGCATCTGCCTATATTTCTTTCATCAGGAACAAGTATAAGTGGCTCCGGCTCTTTTGCTAGTGGGTCTTTTGCTCTTAAATCCGGTTCAAATAATGGTGGTGCTTCAGGCTCTTTTTCATAATATCTTTCTAACATATCACCTTGAAGTTCTTTATCAAATAATATCTCCGGCTCTTTAAAGGGTAATTCCATTCTTGTCATATCTGGGTCTTCTATATATGGTTCATCTCGTTCATCTGGGTTATTAAATGGGTCAAAAAGACGTGGGTCTCCATAGGCCTTTGGTTCTTTTGGTTCCACCCCACGCACTATTGGGCCGCCTATGTTTTGGGCATACAGGTTTACACTACAAAGTAATAAAATTATAATTACACGCCACATACTTTACCTTTAATTGATATTATCATATAATTATCATAAAAATATTGATAAATGGAGAAGAGAGCAAAGCTTAAAAAATACTTTGCTAAAAAGACCAGAACTTTTAGATAATGTAGAATTATAATATATTATTATGAAGATATTATGCGTTTTATTTTTATTAATTGCAATACCTTTTAGTGTTTTTTCTTTAACTTTAGATGAAGCCACTCTTTATGGCTCAAGAATATTGGTGTGTAAAGGTAAAGAAGTGAAATACTGGACACTTACTCAAATACATAATAAACGAGATAATAGTGTGGAACATAGAATACATGATACAATAAAACACAGGTCATATTCTCTTAATGAATGCCGTTTATATAAATGTAGCCCTGAACCTGATAGAATGTATAAATGTAAAATGAGTGATAAGTAATGTTACACTTAAAACTAGACCCTAATACATTTTCTGCTTTAAAATCAAGAAATTTTAAAATATACCTTGCAGGGCAATCTGCTGCCATGACTGGTGTATGGGTGCAAAAACTTGCTAACTCTTGGCTTGTGTATTCCCTTACGAACTCTCCATTAAAGCTGGGTATAATTGAAGTATTAGCTAATGCACCTATATTTATTGTTGGGCTTTTTGCTGGAGCATATCTTGATAAACATGATAAAAGAAAAACAATGCTTACTACACAATTTCTTACTATGCTCCATGCTTTAGTTATGGCTATACTTGTTTTAACTAACCATATTAATTTTTATATTATTATGGTATTAAGCCTTTATTTAGGAATAGTTTCTGCCATAGATTTACCTGCAAGGCAATCATCTATTTTACTAATGGTAGAAAATAGGAAAGATTTAAAAAGTGCTTTATCATTACAGTCTATGACATTTAATTTATCAAGACTTATAGGGCCTTCCCTTGCTGGGTTTATTGTTTATTATGCTGGAGAAGGGCTTTGTTTTTTAATTACTGCTATACTTTATATTCCTGTATTATTTAGTGTGTATATTATAAAACTAAAAGATATGCCACAAGAAAATATGAAAGAGCAAAATATGGTAAAAGATGTAATAGACGGCTTAAAATATGTAAAATATTTCTATTCTTTAAAAACTATGTTTATATTCCTTTCAATATTTGGGCTTTGCTCCTACACTTATACTATTATGTTTCCTATATATGCAAAAGATATTTTACATGGAGATTCTAAACTACTAGGGTTTATTATGGGGTTTTTTGGGTTTGGTGCTATTTTTGGTGCTTTTTCTGTTGCTTCCCTTATGAAGCTTGAAAGTATGCCAAAACCTATTATTATTGTTAGTTTTCTATATTCTATTTGCCTTAGTATATTTGCAATATCTACTATCCCTGCACTATCATTATTTATAGTTATTCCTGCAGGGCTTGGGCTTGTGGCTACTTTTATTGCTTCTAATACGCTTTTTCAAACAATATCTTCCACAGAAATGCGTAGCCGAGTCATTAGTATATATACTATTGTAAATATAGGGCTTGGGCCAATAGGATGTTTACTTGCTGGAATATTAACAGAATATATTATACCACAAGCTGCCTTACTTTTATGGTGTTTTATAATGTTTTCTGCATCCATATTCTTACTTAAAAATATGAAAAGAATTAATAAGGAGTTAAAGCCTATTATAAAAGAGTTATAGCTTATTTACAAAATGAAGTTATAGCTGCTTCATAAATTTCTGGGCTAATATTATTTATGCTACTACTTTCCATTTGTTTTAAATAGGTAAATAATATTTGTTCTTGCACATTTTTTGCATCTTCGCCATTTCTATATTTTTTTAATACTTCGTCATAGTTATCACATATATATTTTTTTTCATCTAGTGTGATATTTTTACCAGTTTCCATAAGCTGTGCTTGAAATTGGGTGTTATTTAAAAAATCCATAGTGCCGTCTTTTATTGTGCTTAAATGTTCTGCACTTTTTTCTACAACATTATTTTCATTAAGTTCATTACCTATTTCTTTTACAGCTTTACCTACTGTATTAGTTACAAGGGAAGTAGTTTCTTTTACTCCCAAATCATTATCAACCATTGTCTGGTATAATATACCTGCTGCAAAGGCTATTACAGCTGCTACTATTATTGTTTTCATAATTTTTTCTCCATTGAATATTTATTATACTATAATCTTCCTATATGCAAGTATTCTTTTTTATATTATTCTATATTTATTTGATTTTTTATTGTAATTAGTATAGTATAACTTTATGAAAAAAATAATATTATTACCTATACTACTTTTTTATTTTAATATATATGCTGCACCTATTTCTTATAGTATAGCACCTAGTATAAACGCATATTTAAGTGATGATTTTCAAAATAATATTTTACCGTCCCTAAACCCTGTTTCAGATATTTACTACCAAAAGGCTGTAAAACAATATTTGCCACTTTATACTCAAGATGAATTTACTTTATACCAAAATAAACAAGATAATAAAAACAGTATTGTAATACCAAAAGATTATTTATACCCTACATCTGTTTTAGCTATGCAGATTTATTTAGTGGAAGAACAAGGTGATTTTTCCTTTGTAGAAATATTTTTTATAGAATCTACTGGTAAAATTAGCCAAGTGTATTCTATTTCTGGTTATGTTTTATCATCACAATTTATGAAAGGTAATAATAAATTTACCATGACACCACAGTGGCTTTATGGCACACTTGCTTTAATTTACCATGACAGCTCACCATATTCTGATTATGATATTATTGAAGATAATGAAAGTATGCGTGTTGCTTCCCTTATATTTATTCCTGAAAACCATGAGTTTTATAATAATTTAGAAAATATAGCACTATACCCTGCATTAAATGTAATTAATAAGAAAAATACTAAAATTAATTTTTTAGTAAAAGATAGGCGAATACTTTCATACTTTAATAAATACGAAGTAGAACCACAAGGCACATTTCAAAAATATCTTGGTGGTGCTATTACCATGAAAGCATATATTTATGCCTATACTTATTCAAGAATAAAAGATAATAACCAAAATAAATTGGAAATATTATCTATCCCTGCACTTTTTCAGCTGGAAAAAGATAAAGGCTACAATAGGAGTTTTGCATACCAAAAATCATACTATAAAAGCCTTGCTACAAAAGAAAGTAATGAGAGTATAAAAGTTTTTGACAGCCCAAATGGTAATATTATAACAACTATTGATAAAACTTATTATAAATCACGTGATATACTATATACCCCATGGTATAATACTTATGTAGGTCAAGAGCTATGGTATGCTGTTATTTTACCAAAACTTAATAAAACAGGGTATGTATTAAGCTCAACTGTAAAAATAATTGAACAAGGAAAAAGATAATATGGCAGTAAGAAATATCTTAATATTTACATCAGGCTACACAGGAGAAAAACTTTTAGAAAACTTAAAAAAACTAAAACTAACACCCTTTATTGCCACATCATCTAGTAGTGAAATACGGAAAAACCATACAGGTAATATGTTAGCATATAAAAACGATTTTCAAATATTTGAAGTTTCATATAACCACTACGATTTTTCAAAAAATATGCTCCCACAGGTGGATATTATATTATGTGTTGACTGGAAAAAGGATTATTTTTCTGGAAGTATTGTAAATTCCCCTATTTATTATATGCACCCAT
>CALADT010000153.1 GCA_937890655.1 uncultured Mucispirillum sp.
ATTAATCACCTTTTTCTTATGAAAATATTTCTTCTAAATTAATTTTATTTTCATAAATTGCTTTACCTATAATACAGCCTTTTATATTATCATGACTTATACTGCGTAACTCTTTTATATCATTTATACTAGAAACACCACCTGAAGCGATTACAGGAAATGGAGAATTATCTGCCACCTGTTTTATTTGCTCTTTATTTATTCCTGATAACATACCGTCTTTATCAATATCTGTAAAAATAACGCTTTCTATTTTACTTCCTTCGTATTGCTTAATAACATCAAAAACAGAAAGCGAACTTTCTTTATACCACCCTTCAGTTGCTACCATCATATTTTTAGCATCAATACCTAAAATAATTTTATTAGGGTATTTTTTAGCAGCTTCTATTACAAACCCAGGGTTTTTTACAGCAACCGTTCCTAAAATAGCATAGCTTACACCCATATCCATATAAGCATCAAGCCTTGCCATATCTCTTATACCGCCACCTACTTCTATTTGAAGTTTTGATTTTTCCACCACTTCTTTTATAATTTCAAAATTTATAGTTTCCCCTGTTTTTGCACCGTTTAAATCTACAATATGTAGCCTTTTAACACCAAGCTCTGCAAACATTAAAGAAACATCTCGTGGGTCATGGCCGTATTCTGTGGCATCTTCCATAATACCTTTTTTTAGCCTAACCACTTTAGAATCAAGTAAATCAATAGCAGGTATAACTAACATTTTTTACCTCATATTATAAGTTGCAAAAGTTTTTTAATAATTTTAAGCCTGAATACTGGCTTTTTTCAGGGTGAAATTGCACCCCTGTTATATTTTCATAAGTTACAGCAGAAGTAAACTCAATACCGTAATCTGTAACTCCTAGTATATTATTTTCGTTATTACATTGGCAATAATAGGAGTGGACAAAATAAAAATAATCGTCCTGTTTAATGTCTTTAAATAAAGGGTGGTTTTCTTTAAAATGAACACTATTCCAACCAGTATGTGGGATTTTTAAGTTATTTTTTTTTATTTCATCAGGGAATTTCTGAACTACACCATCAATATAGCTTAACCCCTCATGAATACCAAATTCATAACTTTTATTAAATAATGACTGCATACCTATGCAAATACCTAAAAATGGGTTGCCTTTTTGTATAAATTCATCAATAGCAGATACAAGGTCATACTTTCTAAGCCCTGCCATACAGTCCCCAAACGCACCATTTCCTGGGCATACTAAATGGGTGGCACGTCTTACAATTTCAGCATCGTTTGTTATCTCTGCTTGAAAACCTACTTGCTCAATGGATTTCTGAACACTTCTTAAATTGCCGCCGCCAAAATCAATTATTGTAACCATACTACTCAATTATTCCTTTAGTAGACATTAATCTATCACTTTCAATAGTAAGTGCATCTTTTAAAGCCCTAGCACATGATTTAAAAGCCGCTTCTGATACATGATGAGAA
Organism: uncultured Mucispirillum sp.; assembly: GCA_937890655.1. Taxonomy (GTDB): domain Bacteria; phylum Chrysiogenota; class Deferribacteres; order Deferribacterales; family Mucispirillaceae; genus Mucispirillum. The sequence goes on from CALADT010000153.1 coordinate 1,469, forward strand.
TTGCCACCAGCACGCATTACTAAGTGTAGGTTTATTTTTGCATTATATGTAAAGGCTCTAAAAAATTCTTCTATTAGCTCCATATCAAAATCACCACATTTTTCAGTGTTAAATAATAAACCATAAGAAAGATATGGCCTGCCACCAAAATCTACAACACTTTCCACAAGGGCTTCATCCATTGGCACAACAAAATTACCATAACGTTTTATACCTTTTTTATCCCCTGCTGCATTATAAAAAGCCTTGCCTAAAAGTATGGCAGTATCTTCCACTGTATGATGATAGTCAATATGGGTATCCCCTTTTGCTGTTATTTCTAAACCAAAACCACCATGGTGAGCAAAAAGCTCAAGCATATGGTCAAAAAAACCTATACCGGTATTAATTTTATACTCTAACTTTTCAAGGTTTAATGAAATATCTATTTGTGTTTCTTTTGTATAACGGCTGTCTTTATATTCTCTTGCCATATTGTCCCCACATTAATAATTATTATATAATATTATATATATCAAAAAAAATAAAGCCTTATTTTATACATTACCATAAATTAAAAATATTTATTACATTTAAAAACTAATAATATTAATTACAGGTTATAAATAAAGTTATTTATTTATACCATTATTGTATTTTTTGGCACACTAATTGCTATATGTTTTATAATGCTTTTAAAAATAAATGGAGGTGGTTTTATGGTAATACAAGATTTTAATGGAATATATAATTATGCCGGCAATAATTTAAACAGCCAGACTAAACCATCAAATGACGAAGTAATTACAAACGATACACCTACACAGGAAAAGGAGTTAAACATGGATAGAAGTTCATTAAAAACTATTAACGCACCTACAAAAATTTATATTGATAATGTTATTACAAATGCGCTTGATAATATAGCTCGTGGCAATAATATAGAAGATAATAAAAGAATAATAAGACTTTTTAGCAACCTTATTCAAGAAAACCCAGAAAATTTACTTCGTAAAGCTTACGGAATGTAAAAGTTTTTTACTTATTATTACTTTATTCATTTATTTATAATAAATTATTTTATTATAAACAGTATTTTTTGTAGAATATTTTTCCTAGTAGTTATTTTTTAGATTTAATTTGATTTATTTCATTTAAATTATTATGATTATATGTTATAATTTTATTTATAAAAAAAGCAGGGTTACTTCCCTGCTTTTTTATTTTATTGTTCTTGTTCTTCAACTATTAAGGCTGCATCGCCTTTATCTTTCTCATTACTATCTTCTATATTACCTGTGTCTACTGGTGTTGCTTCTATTTCTTCTTCAGTTTTTTCTGCTGGAGCAGGTGTAGTGATTTCTGATGAATGTTCTGACTGCCATGTCATTACTTCATCCATATTTGCAGATACACTAGATGGGTTTTTAAGTAAGTCTTTTACCATTGTGCAATCCCCTTGAGACATTCTATCTGCAAAATCGTAAGCATTAAATTTTAAATCGTTTTGCCCTGTTACACGTTTATCCACATCTGCTTTTGCAAGTATTAAATATTTTACAGCATCGCTGTTACATAAAAGTGCAGCAGATATTAAAGGAGTAGCACCTTTTGGTATATCTACATTACCTATTTTTAACCCAAAAGGTAATGTATTTTCAATACCACCTTGCACTAATTTTACAAGTGGTTTATATTCTTCATTGCTTTCAAAAGACTCTCTCACTTTATTAAGTGCATATGCTCTATATTCTGTATTATATTTTTTTATAATATTATCAATTTTTTTATTAGCTTTTGCTAACTCTAAAGTTTCAGCATCAAGCCCTATATTTTCTGCACCATAAGAATAACCTGCACTTGTTAATAACATCATTACTATGCCACTTTGGTTTTTACCGTTATATTCTTTTATAGCTACTTGTAATGGAGTAAGTCCATTATTATTTTTAATATCTAAATAAACACCACTTTCAAGTAATGTTTCTACAACAGCAGTATTACCATATCTTATTGCTATATGAAGTGGTGTATCCCCATTATTATCTTGTTTATTAAAAACACCATTTTTACCTTGATTATAGAAAGATAAACCTTTTAATAAAGCATTATAGTTGTCTTTTGCTGCAATATGAGCCATTGTAGAACCAGTAGGAATAGTATATTCACTTAACTCTATATCTTCCTCAGTTACAACTTCTGCATTATCACTAGCTAATAATTTTGCAATTTCTTTAATATATTCTGTTTGTTTATAACCATTTACAAGTGATTTTAAAAATATTGTAACAGGTATTTCAGCATTTTCTATAATACTATTATCACATACATAAAATAGATATTCTATTATAGTTATTTTTGAACCGTCTGCTGTTACCATAGAAGTAAATAAACTACCTGTTTTAGATAATAAAAATTTTAATATTTCATAATTTTTAGAATTTATTGCTGTAACTAATGGGTATGTATTATTTTCTGCATCATTTTTATTTGTATAGTTAATGGCACCTGCATATTTTAAAATTACAGGGATAGATTCACTTAAATTATTTTGGATAGCATAATTTAAAATAGTCATACCTTTGCCATCTTCATCTGTTATATTATCTTTTATTAAAGCATTAGCAGCATAAAGTTCTTGTTTATTTTTGTAAACTTCAGGTTGTTTTTGTTCTACACCTACTCTTGCTGCTTTTAAATAATTTTCAAGCATACCAGCCTGTTCTGCTTGACCACATTGGATAATATAAGCAGAGATTTCCATACCATTAATTTTTGCTTTAGGGTTCGCACCTTGCTCTATTAAGTCATTAACTAAAGCAGGTGTACAAAATAAAGCAGCTATTCCTAATGGTGTTGCTCCTTTTTGGATTGTTACTTCAGGAGTGTTTAAAACAAGCCTTTTAGCATGATTTGGGTAAGCGATGGTAATATCTTCCTCAGTTTCAGCATCAATACCTTTTTCAATTAATTTGTAAAGCATATCATACTGTGGGTTTTGGAAAATAGATAATGACTTTTTAAATTTAGTCATATCTGTTTTTTGAACTTCTGCTTGTGCAGTGGCGTTGTCTTTAGTGGCATTATCTTGTGTAGCTGTATCTTTTTTACAACCAAAAGCTAATAATGACACACAAAGGGACATTAAAATTAGTATTTTTCTCATAACTTTCCTCTATGTTTGTATTATGTTTTAAATGGTAACATAAATTATTTTATTTATCAATTTAATTATAATATTCTATAATAAATATTTTTTAATACTTTACTATTATTAAATGTTATTACATCTACATTATTTAATCTTAACTATTAATATTATATAGTCTTATATTTTATAAGCAATATAAAAAAATATCAATTTTTTAACATGCAATAACATTATAGTATTATATAAATATTTTTGCAATATATCCACTTATAATATTTATTAGTATATATTATATTTTAATCTATTATAAAGCAGTTACAATTATGAAACATATTTTATTACAGCTAGTGCAAGTTCTTCTGTTGCGTCTACTACTTTTACATTTGTTTTAATATAAGGTATAAGTATAGGTATTTCTGTGCAACCTGCTATTAATAATTCTGCTCCATTATTTACTATTTCATCTACACATTTTTGAAAAATATCTACATATTCTTCTGTTTTTCCTGCCTTTACACCTTTATATATACTATCCATTATATTATTTTCAGTATCTTCACTTACTTCTACCATATTATAACCATTAGCTTTTAATTCTTTATGATACACTTCTGATTTAATTGTGCCTTCTGTTGCTATTAAGCCTATATTTTTTACATTAGGATATTTTTCTTTTATGGCATTAACTGTGCTTTTTATTATGCTTATTAATGGAATATCTACTTTATTTTCTATTATATCTGCAAAATAATGTGCCGTGTTACAAGGCATAATTAAAGCATCTGCCCCTGCTTTTTCAAGGCGTCTTGCACTTTCTATTAATTTTTCTGCAGGGTTTTTGCCACCATGAAGTATATAAGCTGTCCTATCTTCTATTTGTGGGTAGCTGTCTATTATTACATGAATATGGTCTTGGTCCTTTTCTGCTTTTGTGTTATCTACTATTTTTTTATAAAGGTCTATTGTAGCAAGTGGACCCATACCACCTATTATACCTATTGTTTTCATAAATTGCTCCTTAATATAATAAAAAAATCCGCAAAAGATAACTTCTGCGGATTATAATATATTTAACTTATAAACTTAAGCTGTTTTTTCAGTTTCCCAGCAGGACATATCCATTTCGTCCTCTAGTTTTGCAACAACTGCTGTTCCACATAAGTCCCCTACAATATTCATTGATGTTCTACCCATATCTAAAAGTGCATCAATACCTAATATCATAGCATATGCAAGTTTTACATTGCCACTTGTTACATCTAAATTAATAGAGTTAAGCACCATAATTAACATAATAGCACCAGCACCAGGAACACCCGCTGTGCCTATGGAAGCTAAAACTGCTGTAATAATAATAGTCAATTGGTTAGCCACAGTTAAGTCAACTTGGTTAGCGTTAGCAATAAAGAAGGCACATACACCTAAATAGATTGTTGTTCCGTCCATATTGATTGTTGCACCTAATGGTAAAGTAAAGGAATAAACACCTTTTGAAATACCCATTTTTTGTTCTGCAGTATTCATAGAAATAGGAAGTGTGCCACCTGAAGAACGTGTAACAAATGCTGTAAGCCATGGTTCATATACTTTTTTCACAAATTGTAACGGGCTTATTTTGAAAGCTGCACAAATAAGCATATATACCACAAACATTTGTAATGCAAGGCCTATATATACTGATGCTGTAACATGAAGAAGTGGCCCAAATGCTTTTGCTCCTTGTGATGCAAAAACTTGGAATATTAAGAAAAATACACCTATTGGCGCATAAACCATTACCCAGCCAACTACTTTAAATATTACTTGTGCACAGCCATCAAAAAACTTATACACAATATCGGCATTTTCTCTTACATTTTCATCTTTAGAGTCCCTAGCGTATGCTAAAGCTAAACCAAAAAAGATAGAAAAGAATATAATAGGTAATACATCCCCATCTGTTATAGCTTTAAATGGGTTTGTAGGAACTATTTTCATAAATGTATCCACAAGTGATGGTGCTTCTTTTTGTGCAATAGTGGTAGTAGAATCTGCAAGCTCAATACCTTTTCCTGGCTGCATAATATTACCAACTGCTAAACCTACTATAATAGCCATTAAAGATGTAGCCATATAGAAAACAATAATTTTAACACCAACTTTACCAAGACGGCTTGGGGATATACTTGCCACACCTGAAATTAATGTAAAAATAATAACTGGAGTAACAATCATTTTTAATAAATTAATAAATAATGTGCCAAGTGGGGCTGCCACTATTAAAGCGTAATATTTAGCAGTAGGGCTTTCTGCACTACCGTCTGGCATAAATGCAAATATTGCACCCACAATACCACCTAATAAAAGCCCTAATAAAATAGCCCATAATAGTCGTTTGTGTTGTTTTTCTGCCATAATAACCTCCAAATAATTATATATTATAAATAAAATATCGTTCTAACATAAGAATAAACCATTTTAAAACTATAATCAAGTAAAATTTTAATATTATATTAATTTTTTTAATATATCTTACATATTATTGATAATAAAAGATAATTTTAGCATTCTTGCCTGTATTATTACATTATAACACAAAAATATAACACCATTATTTACATTGTTGTATTTATTTTTTTTATATTTTTATAACATCGTTTTTATATAATTTAATAAGAAATTTTATATTTTTTTTAAAATTTATTATTTTTTGTTTGACATTATACTATTATATTGATAAAAAATTAACTATCTATATTTTTCACTCTTTAGAAAAAGGGTGCTTGAAGACTTGTCAGGGGCTATGCAATGGCTAACTGGTGAACCCCGTCAGGTTCGGAAGAAAGCAGCGGTAATCGGTTTAGCTGTGTGCCGTAGTTACTCTGACGAGTCCTCATATTATTATAATAAGGGTAAAATATGTTAAGTTCTATTCGTAATAATCGTAAAGCTTTATCTATTGTATTATGGCTTGTAATAATAGCCTTTGTTGCTACAATCTTTGTTGTTTGGGGTGTTGGGGAAAAATCAAGCTCTGCCTCTTATATTGCAAAAGTTGGGGACAAAGTTATAACTGTAAACGAGTTTAACACTCAAAACAGAATGATAGAAGATGAATTAAGACGTTTTGGTGGTGATAATATTGCTATTGATAATATTTCCACATACGTATTACAAGGTATGGTTGCAGATAAAGTGTTACTACTTGAAGCTGAAAGATTAAAAATACCTGTTACTAATTACGAATTAATTTCTTTTATTAATTCTAGACCTGCTTTTCAAGTAAATAATGTATTTAATATGCAACAATATGAAATGGTTTTAAGAAGTAATAACTTAACTCCTGCTGCTTTTGAAAAAATGCAAACAGAAGAATTAAAAGTTTTAAAACTAAAAACATTAATTGAGCAAAGCCAGTCTATTGTTAGTGAAAAAGAGATTGAAAACGAATTTAACTACTTATTTTCTAATATAAAATTAGACTATGCAGCTATTCCTTTAAAAACTTTTGAAAATATAAAAGTAAACCCAACAGATGATGAATTAAAAGCATATTATGATATTATAAAAGAAGCATACAGAGTACCTGCTGAAATAAAATTAAAATATGTTAGCTATAATTCAGATAAATATCTTGAAAAATTTCAAGTATCAGATGATGATGCTTTAAATTACTATAACAATAATAAATCACTTTATAGCCAAAGCGAAGGTGCAGAAGCTAGTATGATTATTATTCCTATTACTGCAAACGATAATGCAACAATTAACGCAGCAAAAGAAAAGGCAGATAAAGCATATGCTGAACTAGAAGCTGGTAAATCATTTGCAGAAGTTGCAAATAATTATGCAGATGGCTCATTAATGAAAAAAGATGGCTATATGGGTATAGTTAATAAAGGTAACCTTAATTTTGAAATAGAACAGGTTATTTTTAGCACTCCAGATAATACATACTCAAAACCAACTAAAACTTCAACAGGTTATGTTATAGTATATATTCACGACTTAATCCCTGCAAAAGAATATACTTTTGATGAGAAAAAAGCAGAAATAAAAGCAGAGATAAAAGCAAGTGCAGGTAATAACTTTTTTGACCAATACACTATGAAAGAATATAAACAAATACTTGATAACACAAACATTACTAACTACGCTAAAAGCAATCAAGATTTTGCAGGAAAAGTAGTTTCTTCTGATAAATTTATTAATGAAAAAGATGATTTTTTTATTCCAGGAGTAAAAGAAGAATTATTTAAACTTGATAAAGGTAGTGTTAGTAAAAGAGTAAATAGTGATAATGTTACATACATCTTTGAAATAGCTGATAAAAAACCGTCTTATATACCAGAATTAGCTCAAATAAAAGAACAGGTTTTAACTGACTATAAAGTGGATAAATACACAAAAGAAGGTATTAAAGCTCTAGAAAGCGATATTGCTGGCACAGGGTTTCAAAAAACAGTGGCAAAATATAATGCAGAAGTAAAACATTTATCATTCCCAAGAAATGCAGTTGATTTAGAAAGTGTATTTAAAGGAAATATGGATTTAATAAATGAAGTAAAATCTACAAAAAGTGGTTCTGTATTACCAAAACCATATTTATTAGATAATAACTTCTATATATTCAAAGTTGCTGAAATAGAAAAACCTAAAAAAGAAGATATGGCTAACTATAAAGATACAATTCAAAATAGTTTAGCAGCTTTAAAAGGCAGCACAGCTATTGAAAACTTTGTTAAAAAATCTATGGAAACAATAAAAGTTAAGTATAACAAAGAAATACTTAATATGATGAATATAAATATAGAAACAAAATAATAAATAAAACAAAAGCCTTGATAACTTCAAGGCTTTTTTATTTTGTAAAATACCGTAAGTAATTAAAATAGAATAAATCAATTACCATTATATTAATCATATATACTTATTTTCCAAAACCATAGAAAATGCAATAAATTAAAATAAATATTGTATTTTTAATATATTTTACTAAGACAGGAAAATATCATATATTATATAGAATACTTATAAGTTATATATAAATTAGTCATTAAAATAGCTTTTTATATTAAATATGCTCTTTTATAAACTACAAAGTAAAATAACTATTGATTAATTTATAATTTACTATGCTACTTTATATATAAACCCATTTTACCTTACATATTTACTTTTTTATCCATAGCTCAAAACGAAATATAATCTATTAAAATACAACATTAAATATTATATAGACTACTTATAAGTTATATACTTTAGTGATGAAAGTAGCTTTTTATATTAAATAAGCCCTTTTATAAACTACAAAGTAAAATGATTATTCATTAATTTATAATTTACTATACTATTTTATATATAAATCCATTTTACCTTACATATTTACTTTTTTATCCATAACACATTAAAAAATAAATTATACAATGAACTACTTATATTTTTATTCATTAAATAAGGGGAATATGTTTTATATAAACTATATTCCCCTTTTATATTATATATTTATAGTATTTATTTTACAAATAACCCTGGGTGTTTTTTTCTTGCATGTTCTTCACTATCTGTGCCGTCTCCGAACATTGCTTTATAACCTGCTCTATTTGGTGGAATAACTGCAAAATATACATGGAATATTAAAAATAAACCAATGATTACAAAACCACCAAAGTGGATTACACGCATAAAGGCTTGCATATCTATACTAAATGATGCTCTAAACCATAAAACTATACCACTTATAATCATTAATACGCATAATATAATGACTGCCCACGCTGCTACAATTTGTAAAAAACTATATTTACCCATATGTTCTGGATACTGCCAATCAATATAGATTTTTTTGTTATCAGCAAGGCCTTCTTTTACATATGCCATTACACCCTGACCTTTTCTTAACTTAGGAGTAATACCCCAAGAAGCTATTTTTGGAAGAAGTGCAAATATAAATGGTATTGATGTTAAAAGCCATAACACTGCTGTTACCCTGTGGATAATTCTACATACCTGCATACCTGTTACCACCACATCCACATTAGAAGTAGCACCTAAAGAAAAAGGAAGCCCTATAAGGTATGCTATCCATGTGAAATAGTCTGATACAAGTGGTAAACCCGTTATTATAAAAAATATCATAAAGTGCAGTATATGTTTATGATACCATATCTGCATACTGCTAAATAATTGAACTCTTTTCTCACTCATGATTTACTCCTTATATTAGTCTTCATGATGGTTATATGGTGAATTTTCTTTATTTTTAGCCCAGTGCCTTGTATGAGCTGCAATACCTACACCAACTGCAGCAGCACCTGCCACACCAACTACTTTCATTACATCTCTTGCAATAGAAGTTTTACTTACTGGGTTTTCAGGAAGTAAATAACTATCTCTATCTTCTTTTGGAGCGATTGTTAAATATGTTAAAGTGCCTACATGGTTATTTACTTTATCAGCACCATAAACAATATATTCTTTTCCAAAAACTTTGCTATAATGTTCTGCACGTTTTTTGCTTTCTGCAACAACTTCTTCCCTTGTGCCTGAAATAATAGCAACAGAAGGGCATGCTTCAGAACATGCAGTTTTTAAGCCTGCTTTAAGCCTGTCATTACATAATACACATTTATATGTTTTACCTGTTTCTTTAGAAAATACAGGCACATCATATGGGCAAGCGTCTATACAACTTTGGCAGCCTATACATAAACTTTCACTAATAAGCACTGCCCCTGTTTCATCTTTAGTTATAGCATCTGTTGGGCATATATCCATACATTTTGGGTTCTCACAGTGAAAGCAGTGTTTTAAAGCTGCAATACTTTTCACATTAGGAAAAACTCCCTGTTCGCTGGTTTTAACAGTTAAATAATTGTAATGGTGCATTGGTCTATTAGCGCTTATCATTACATCTTCACTGTTACTGTGTTGTAATCTTGTTCTATTTTCCACAGAACAGGCAACAACACAGGAATAACATTTTATACATGATTGAGTGTCATAGCAGACAGCCATTGCTTTATTACTCATTATTTCACCTTCCTAATTTTTACTATAAAATCATGACACGGTGCTGTGCCGTCTACTGGAGAAAATAAAAAGTTATTAATATGGTTTGGGTTAAAACCAATTTTGCTTGCAACACTTAATTTTTCCCCCAGTTTTGTGTAATAACCGTTACCTACACCATAAAAAGAAAATAGTGTATGTGGTTCTACTGTGTGGGTTAATCTTACTTTACTTTGTATAGCAGCATCAGGCCTTTCAACGTTTACTATTTCTACAATATCGTTATCTTTTAAGCCTAGTGCTTCCCCTTTTGCCTTATTAATAAACACTGCATCATAATCAAGTGTTTCACCAACATTTTTAAGCACAATATTATTTCTTGTTTGTGCCCCTGTAAATGAGCTTAATGGGTGGAACCCTGTAATAGCTATAAATTCATCATCTAATAAATCAGCTTGATTTTTTTCTTTTAAATATTTTTGCCAGTGTGTATCTGCATATGTAAAATCAGGAGTGAAATATTGTGATTCATCATCTCTTTTTTCTGATTTTAATTTCTCATTCCATTCAAGCATAAATGTAGAGTAGATTTCAAATTTATTTGTGGTATTTTCTTTATTTTTTGCACCGTATTTAGAATCATCCCCTGTCCATACACCAAGATTTTTAAGCATATCTCTTGTGATACCTGCTTTTTCTTCATCAGTGATGCCTTGTAAATTCTGTAACTGGTGTTCTATAATATATTCTATACCACCTTTTTCAAATGCACCAAGTTTTTCTTCATATTCTTCTTTTGACATAAACCTTTTAGCAAGCTCAAGTATAATATCATAACCATTTTTTACATCAAAAAGTGGTTCTACTGCTTTCTCGTTTACGCTAATTACAGGAAAATATGTTTTATAGCCTGATGTTAATGGCTCATCTCTTTCCATAAATGTTGTATCTGGAAGTATTACATCAGAATAAAGTGCAGTTTCATTCCAATATGGAGTAATAGATAAAATAAATGGCACTTTATGTAATGAATTTGCAATATCTATACCACCGGCACTACCACCTATTAAGTTTTGGCCGTTAATAAATAACATTTTTACAGGGTATGGCCTGCCATCCATAATTGATTTTGCTAATATTCTTCTGCATTCTTTAAGGTTTATAAGTTCAAAGCCTTTTTCGTTTTTTGCATAGTATTTTGCAATATTAATTTCTTCTGATTTTACTCCTTTTATAGGGCTTCCCATTTTTACACCCCTTTGGTAAATCAGACCACCTTTTTGGCCGTAAACACCAAGCATAGCATTAATCATTGCAACAAACTGAACACCTTTTGTGGAGTTAAAATATCTTGTAGTTCTATAACCCCTTTCAATAAAACATGCTGGTTTTGCAGCGTTTAGTTCTTCTGCTAATTTAGTGATTTGTTCAGGAGCAATGCCACATAAATCTTTAGCTTTTTCTGGTGTCATATCTTGGCAGGAATCAGCAAGTGCCTGCATAGCAGTTTTTACTTTTTTGCCGTCTATTTCAAAATTACCAAAAAGTGCTGGTTTTGTTGCTTCTTTTTTTAATACTGCTTTAGATAAAGATTCATCATAAACCATATAATCAGCTTCTTTTTCAAATGGGTTAATTATAGAAAAAGGTTTACCGTCTTCTGCAGAAACAAGCATTTCTGCATTAGTATGTTTACGCAAAAATTCTTCATCATAATATTTTTTAGTGATAATTTCTCTTGCTAAAGCTGTCAATAATATTGGGTCAGTTCCTGGAATAACAGGTAACCATTCACCATCACTTTCCCCTACACCATGTGGGCGTCTAGGGTCTACAATAAATGTTTTAAGACCATTTTTTCTACCCCTGCCAAACATAGCTCCCCAAGGGAAAGCAACTAAACCACCTGCTGGGTTACGGTTAAGTAAAACTGCTACTTTTGCGTTTTCATAATCACCCATAACAACAGGAACACTAGCTCTAGGAACTTTACCACCACCAAAAACAGCACCTAAACCTAATTCGTTAGCAGAAGCATAACATGTATCAGCATAGCTAACATAGTTAAAACAACCAAACATTTCTATAACTTTATTATCAAGCCCTGGGGCAGTATTAAAACGTGGTAAATAAGCCATTGTATGTGCTTCGTTATTATCACGCAACTCTTTCATTTTACTACCAACTAAATCAAGAGCTTCTTCCCATGTAGCTCTTCTAAACTCGCCACTGCCACGTTCTCCAACTCGTATAAGTGGTGCTTTTATTCTATCATTATTATAAAGAGCAGAAATAGCTGCACGCCCCCTGCCACATACAGCAGGATAACGAGTATTAGGGTTTGCACCTATCCTAATTAAACGACCGTCTTTAACTTGTGCCTCCATAGGACAAAGCTGGGCACACATTCTACAACTTAAATGAACTTTTTTTTCATAACCATAATCTGATGGCAAAAGCTCCTTAGCCTCAGCACGAATAGAACCCCCTACGGATAACTGGTAAGCGGCAAGCCCTGCTGCTGAAGTTTTTAAGAAATTTCTACGTGATAATTTCATATTTCCTCCACTACAATATTTTGCATAATTTATTACTACCACATTATAATATTTTTTTCAATGATTATTATTACATTAGTAAGTATTTTTTATTAAAAAATAAAACATACTTATATAAATTATTTATTTTTTTATATATATAATAAATAATGATTAATTCCATCTTTTTATATATAATTCTCTACTATTTTACTTCACTTTTAAAAATTTTCACCTATTTTTTAGAACCATTATAGTAGAAATTATGATAAAATAATATTATTTTTTATAATAGTGTTTTAATCATAGTGATTATGTAGGTGATATTATAAGTATATTTTTATATATTTTACCTTTATTTTTATTATTTGATTTAGTAATACAATTTATTATCAAAACAATATAAAGGTTATAGCCATAGAAAATAGGTTATGAGCGTATTAGGCAATAAAAATGCACCACTTCATAAAATTTATAATGCTTGGATAATATTATTAGGTGTTATAATTATTATAAGTAGTATTTATATATTTTCATTACTTCATAATACAAGTGGTATAATATTATTTCTTTTTATTGTGCTTTTGCTTTATGCTTTAGGGGGCTGTATAATAGCAGGGCTTTTTGCAGTGGAAGAAACAAAAGAGCTTGTAACAATGCAGGCAAAAATACATGGTATTAGTGCCGTTATAGGGGTTTTACTTTTAACACTTGCACCACTTTTAATAGGTATATATTTTATTAAAATTAGTTATATATTACTTGGAATATTATCTCTATTATGTTTTATAGTTACAATATTATTTTTTGTATTATTTATATTAGCAGATAAACCAAAGTTTAATAATTCAATTATTAATTCAGAAGGTCTATAGCAAAGGTTAGCACTTTTATGTATGTATATACCTGTAATAATATTATGTGGGTATGGTATAAGGTTATAAGTTATATTACATTAACATATATGGCTCTAATAATTTTACAAACTGTTCTTTAAATGCTTGGTTTTTGTTTATCTTTAGACATTCAATTAATTCTTCTGATAATTCTTTAATTGAATTATGAATATTTTTATGGTTAGACTTATTTGATAAATGTATAATTTCTTCACTACGAATTTGTATAAATTTCTCCCTAAAACCATCAGGCAATTTTATTTGCTTATTATATTTTTCATACATTTTATAAGCTGCTTTAATTAATATTTTATAACTATCTTTTGTTCCACGTTTTAAATGAGAAACTGCTTTATCAATATTCCTATTAATAATAGCCATTTTTTTATTATCACTATCTGTTTCTAATTGTCCCTTTAACACAATGGCTGTTATTAAATGAGATAATGTATTATGAAATTCCGTTAATAATGCTGATATATGTGCTCCAAATAGCTTATGTAGTTTATTATAAGCTATTATAAAATCGCTAAATGATTCTGTAAGCTCTTGTGAACTAAATAATATATCTGCTAGATTTTCTATTGAAATGCGTGCCGATAAAGATAATACATTTCTAATATTATCTATACTTTCATTTGAAATAATTCCAGAAATATCAATATATTCATCTAGTATTCCATTACATTTTTTTTCATAAAGTTCTTTTTCTTCGCTACTAACAATTTTACTTTCTAAATGATTAATATCTTCTAAAACTTTAAGATATTGTTGACTAAATAATACATAAAATAGATGTATATGCGTAAAATTTCTTGATTTTAAAATACTTACACTTGCATCATAAAATAAAAATCGCTGATAATTAGATAAAACTATATTAAGAATGTCAAGACGAGAATACATATAATACTTATTTATTCTTTAAGATATAATTATTTATTTCTTTTTTTATATTTAATATTTCATCACTATTAGATATTGACATATCAGCAACACTACCTTTACCTGTCCCTAAAACTAATAATCTATTTTTGCTAGTGTCATATTCTGCCATTTCTTTTAATGAATCCATTGCTTGATTAACTTTTTCCATATTAATATCTGACTGTTTTAACATATAAATACCCTCAGATTTATTTTTAACTGCTCATTTTATGAGCCAATATATAATAAAAATAATTTATTTACAACTATTAATTTATTTTTCTACATAATTTAATAAATTAAGTATATAATTTTTAAATATTATAATAAATATTATAAATTATGGTAGTAATTCTAACCCTAATTCTTTTAAATATTTATTATGTTCTTCTCTAGCTTCTTTTATTTTATTTTCTATATTTACCAACTCTTTAGTTACACTTTCTAAATTTATTACTTTATCTTCTTCTGCTGTGCTTACATACCTTGAAACATTAAGATTATAATCATTATTTTTTATTTCATCAATCTCAACAGTTCTTGAAAAGTTATCAATATTTTTTCTTTCCCTATATGTATCAACTATTTTTTTAACATTTTCATTAGATAATTCATTTTGCCCGCGTCCTTTTACATACTCTTTATTAGCATTTATAAATAATATATTATTTTTACTTTTACATTTTTTAAGCACAACTATACATACAGGTATGCCTGTGGAATAAAATAATTTTGCAGGAAGCCCAATAATAGCATCAATATTTCCGTCTTCTATTAATTTATGTCTTATATTATATTCAGCACCACCACGATAAAGTATTCCATGTGGTAAAACAATCGCCATAGTGCCATCTTTGCTTAAATAGTGAAAACCGTGAAGTAAAAAAGCAAAATCTGCAGTGGATTGTGGAGCAAGTCCATAATCTTTAAACCTAAAATCTTCTTTATATTTTGTTTGATGTTCCCACTGTAAACTAAATGGTGGGTTTGCAACAATAGCATCACATTCTATTTTATTGGCAGGGTTAATATCACTAAATATTCCCCATTCATTTTTTAAAGTATCACCATGAAATATTTCAAATTGATTATCTTTTACTTTGTGTAACAACATATTCATTCTTGCTAAGTTATATGTGGTTATATTTTTTTCCTGCCCATATACTTGTTTTATTATGCCATTATCAACTTCCATATGTTTTATAACGTTTACAAGTAAAGAACCAGAACCGCAAGTAAAATCTAACAACTTTTTAATAATATTTTTTTTGCCATTGTTAGGGTTTTGAGAATCAAGTATTACTATTTCTGATAAAATAGTGGAAACCTGCTGTGGAGTATAAAACTCCCCTGCTTTCGCACCAGAATTTGATGCAAATTTACTTATTAATATTTCATATGCATCACCTAATAAATCAGTATCTTTTGTAAATTCTAATAAACCTTTCCCTATTTCTGAAATTATATTACATATCATTTCATTGCGTGCTTTATGGTTTTTTCCTAATTTATCAGAATCTAAATGCACTTCACTAAAAAGTCCATGAAAAGTATCATTAAATGATTCATCTTCTATATATTTAAATCCATTATATAGTAAAGATAACAACTTATCATTTTGGTCTAAAGCCATTGTATATAAATTGCTCCACAAATATTGTGGTTTTATAATATAGTGATGTTTTTTTCTCATTTGTTTTTCAAATAATTGTATATCTTCTATATTCTCTACAAACCATAAAGTAAGTGGTGTAAGATTTTTACTATATAATAATTCTCTATATATTTCATATTCTTTATTATTTTTAATATCTTCTTTTTTTACAGTTGGATGACTTTGTATGTATTCATCTATTTTTTTATTAATAAATTGTTCTATAATATTTTTATAGTTTTCTATTACTTTTTCTTGAGATTTATTTTTAGCAATTTCTTCTAACTTTTCTTTAGATTTTATATAATCATTACCTAATTCTTTTATAGCTAATATTTCATATTGCTCTGAAATATAACGTAAAAATAAAAAAGATAACATATAATCTTGAAAATCACCTGCTTTCATATTTCCACGTAATAATTTACAAGCTATATCCCATAACTTATTTCCTAATTCTATTGCTTTATCATTCATTTATATCTCCAATTAAATGTTAAATTTATAATGCTCTATTATTTTTTCAAATATCTCTTTATATAATTCTATATCATTATTATCTAATAATTCTGTTTCCTCTACATATATATTTCTATGAGATAGATTTATGTGATATTTCTTAAATTTATCATTTTTAAAAAGCTCTTCTACTTCTTTTAGTAATGATAAATGAAATAAAAATATTTCTTTATTAAACTTATTTATGATAAATTTATTGTTCTTATTTTTAAACAACAACATATTATATGTTATCTCTTTTCGTTTTAATGCATATGTTAACATGTTAAGAAAACCAATATGGTGCGTTGAAATAATGCATTTATCTATTTCATATTGCTTAATTAAATGAGATAATGATTCAGTATATTTAAAAATATGGTTTTCATCTAAACTAGAAATTGGATCATCTATGTATAAATATTTATATTTTTTATCACTAAGATTTTTTTCCAATAAAACTTTTATAAAACACCACTTAAATAAACTTTCTTCTCCTTTTGATATTTTTATAGGGTAATCATTTCCTTCAATATAAAATTTAATAGATTGGATACCTTGTTCTGCATCATCAAAATAATTAAATTCTATATTAAAATTAAAATTATACTCTTTAAGTTTATCATTTAATTCTTCAATATCAATCAAACCATGCTGTTCATTTAAGCTTGATTTTTTAATTTCTAATTCAATATCATAGTCTTCCTTAATATTCCAAACAAACAAATCTTCAATGTAAGAATTAAAACAATAACCATGTATTTTACTATCTGTATTTATTTTTTCGTAAACTGTTGAAAGCCTTGTTTTGCCTGTTCTATTAAATGCATATATTAATATTACTTTATCACTAAATTTTTTTATATCATTTGCTATCGATTCTAAATCATCATATTCCATCATAATTATCCTTAATCATAAACATATTTAAATAAATAATTTTTGTAACAACCCTTTTTTATGCTCTTCTAATTTTTCTATTTTTAATTTTTGATTATCTATTTCTACATCTAACGAAGATAAAAAGTCTGCTATTTTTGTTTGTTCTTCTTGTAAAACAGGTTTATATATTGTCATCTCGGTTATCATTTCCATTCTTACTGAATCAACAGTATTCTTTGCAGACATACTTAATGCTCTTTTTTTAAAATCTCTACTAAAAATATAGTATAAAAATTTTCCTTTTACATTAAAAAAATCACTTAATTTATATACTCGTTGATGAAAATCAAATTTATCATTGATATAATGAAATATTTCCCCTATTTTTCCATCACCAGCTGTTAGAATTGCTTCACCATCATAAGAAAAAGTATTTATATGCTCTAATTTTTCAGACCTTATAAAAAATGGATATTTTCCATTATCTACTTTATCTTGTGCATTTTTATTCCCTGTGGATACATCACATATTTCCCCAATCTTAATTTCTTCCCAATCTCCACTATTTTTAAATTCAGGAAATCGTAATTTTGGTTGTTTTTCATTATTATTTGGAAATAAGTTTGACATTAATCCTTTTTTATGCTCTTGTAATTTATCTAATTTTTCTTTTTCTAAACCTATTAATTTATCTAGCGATGAAAAACAGTTTGCTATTTTTGTTTGTTCTTCAATATTAGGGTATTTTATTATTATACTTTCTGCACTAACTTTATTTAATTTTGGTGGAACACCCTTAACTAAATACTCTATATTAACTCGCTGTAAAGCATAAAATATAAATAATGTATTAGTAATATTACTAATCCCATTTATAATATGTGCATGATTATTAACCCAAAATTTCCCATTAACTAAATTAACTATTGGAGTCTTATCTACATTTATAACACTACCATCTTCACCTATTAATATATATAAACCATCAAATGTGTAATTATCTATATAATCTATTATTCCATTAGCTCCATAATATGGATATTCTCCACTAACTCGTAAATGCTTTGCGACTGGTTTTCTAAGATTATTATAAAATGTAACTATTTTGCTTAATTTATTATTTTTCCAATCTCCACTATTTTTAAATTCAGGAAATCTTAATTTTGGTGTATTAATTGTTGTCATAAGCATTTAAACCTTTTACTTCTTTTTCTTTTGTAACAGATTTAATAATAGGTAATAACATATGCATTAATTCTTCTTCTTTTTTTGCTTTTTCTTTCCAATTTAGTTCCATATTCCACTTTATATTATCTAATTTCTCACCATCAAAAATCATATTATCACAAATATCTTTTACAAATTCTATTAACTCTAAACTATTTAAATCAAATTTATTTGCAACATTTGTTACTTGTATATTTAATTGGTTATTTTTAAATTCTTTATAACCTTTTTCTATATCTTCTTTACTTAGTTTTTTATTTGTTGGTAAATTATTAATATAATCAGTAATCATTTCTTTTTCTTCTATTAGGTTAGAAGTGGAAGTCATAATTGAAATTAATTTTTCTTTTGTCATTTCTTCTGTGCCGTCTACACTACTTGTTATATATTTTGAAATTAATTCCATTATATAATCATAGTCTATAATAGCTGATGAAAATAACACAAATTCAAAATCAATATTTTGAATATCTGTTTCTGTTGTGTCTGCTTTTTCTTCTTCCCTATCGTCTTTATTATTTGTAGAATTAGCCTTTTTTTGCATTTCCTGTGCTACTTCTAAATATTCACTACGAAAGCCCCTTAAATCATCTTCTGGCATAATATTATTGATTTTTTTAAGCATATCATCTGGGATTTCTGTATATTGGTTTAATTTAGTTTTTGTTTGCTGTATATGGCGGAATAAATCTATAAATTCTATTTTTGCCTCATCACCTTTAAGGTTTGCAACAGATGACGGATGAAATTCTAAATTATGGCTATGCATATAATCTGCCAACTTTTTAACTGATATTTCAAATTCATCTATTACATTAGAATATGGTTCTACAAGCCATATATTCTTAACTTCTTCTTTTTGGTTTCTAAAATCTACTATATTTCCATATGGTTTTGTATTGTTTAATACCCTATTTGTTCTTGAAAATGCTTGTATTAAATGGTGATATTTTAAGTTTTTATCCACATATAATGTATTTAAATATTTAGAATCAAAACCTGTTAAAAGCATATCCACCACAATTACAATATCAACTTTTTTATTATAATTAAAATCTTTATTTGTATATTGTTGGCTTTTAATACGTGTCTGAATATCCTTATAATAATCATAAAATGTATTAATATTATAATTTGTTCCATACTGTTTATTATAATCATTAATAATATTTATTAAGGCTGCTTTTTTCTCCTGTGGTTGCTCTTTATAATCTTCCTTTTCCTGTGGAAGGTCATTTTGTATTTGTTCTATATCTTTCGTTTCAGCAGGGGGAGTAAAAACACATGCTATATTTAATTTTCTTTTAATATATTCATTATTTTCTTGCATTTCTTTAAATAGGTTATAATACTCTATGGCATCATTAATGCGATATGTAGCAAATATAGAGTTAAATCTCATTTCATCTGTTAATAATTGATGTTTTTTTAATATAGCATCTACTATTTTTCTTTTTACACTACTAGAGCTTGGTTTTATATTATCTTCCCTGTTTGTTCTATCATAATGTTCAACGTGAAATTTAAGAACTGTTTTATCATCTATGGCATTTGTAATGGTATATTTATGAAGCTCTTTTTCAAAAATATCTTCTGTTGTTAAATATGATTGTTCGTTATCTTGAATTTTTGTTCTACTGGCATTCTCTTCAAAAATAGGCGTGCCTGTAAATCCAAAAAGTTGAGAGTTAGGAAAAAACTTTTTAATGGCTTTATGGTTATCACCAAATTGAGAACGATGACATTCATCAAAAATAAAAACAAATCTTTTATCTTCTATTTTTTTAAGCTGTTCTTTATATGGGTTAGGTTTCTTTTTATCATCAGTTTTATTATTAATTGTATCATTACCTAAAGCTATACCTAATTTCTGTATAGTTGTAACTATTATTTTATCTTTTTTATCTTCTGATAATAATTTTTCCACAAGGGAAGCTGTATTTGTATTTTCTTCTACACAACCTTCCTGAAATTTATTAAATTCATCTCGTGTTTGGCTGTCTAAATCTTTTCTATCTACTACAAATAAACATTTATAAATATTATTGTTTTCTTTTAATATTGTAGAAGCCTTAAAGGATGTTAATGTTTTGCCACTCCCTGTTGTATGCCATATATAACCATTACCCCTATTTTCATTAATACAATCAATAATTGCCTTTACTGCATATATTTGGTATGGTCGCATTATTAATATTTTACTATCATGTTCTACTAATACTATATATCTATTTATTAACTCAGCTAATGTGCATTTACTTAAAAAAGCATCTGCAAAATCATATAAATAGGTTATTTTATTGTTGTTTTTATCAGCTAATTTATATAATGGCAAAAATGTTTCATCAGAATTAAATTTAAAATGCTCATCTCTATTATTAGCAAAATATGATGTGCTATGCTCGTTACTTATTATAAAAAGTTGTATAAAACATAAAAGTGAATTAGTATAACCATTACCTTTATCGTTTTTATATGCTACTATCTGCTCCATAGCTTTTTTAGGAACAATAGAATGGTTTTTTAATTCTATTTGAATAACTGGAATACCGTTCATTAATAATATTACATCATACCTATGATAACTATAATCATTATCTATTTTTAATTGGTTTATAACTTCAAACTCGTTTTGGCACCAATCATCTATATTTAATAATTTAAAATGTAAAGGTATTTCATCATCTCTTTTTAATGTATCAATACCACGTAACTGTTTACTTGCTGTAAAAATATCTTTATTAATAATTTGGTCTTTTAATTTATCAAATTCAGTATCTGTTAATTTAACCCCATTTAATCTATTAAATTTTTCCCTAAAATTTCTTTCAAGTTCATTATTAGTTCTTATATCTGGTCTATAAGTATAACCTAATGACTGTAATTTTTTTATCAGTCTTTCTTCAATTTCTTTTTCACTAGAATAAATATTTTTATTATTTTCCATATAAACCCTTACAAATTTCATAACTATATTATTATTTTTATCATAACAGATTGTTTTTTTCAAGCAATAAGAAACCCCTTTAACATATATTAAAGGGGTTTTGGGTTTGTATGATTATAATATGTTTATATATTATTTTTTATCGTCTTTTACTTCTTCAAAGTCAGCATCAACTACATTTTCATCTTTTTTGCTTTCTTCTTGAGCATATGCACTTTGGTCGCCACCTTGAGTACCTTCAGCCCCTTGAGCCTGTTGAGAATATAACACTTCTGCTAATTTTTGTGCCGCTGCTGAAAGTTTATCAATACCTTCTTTGATTTCTCCAGCGTTTTCGCTAGTTAATTTTTGTTTTAAGTTTTCCACTTCTTTTTCTATATTTTCTTTAACTGATGCTTCTAATTTATCACCGTGTTCGCTTAAAGATTTTTCAGTAGTGTAAACTAATGTGTCAGCCTGATTTCTTACTTCTGCTAACTCTTTTTTACGTTTATCGTCTTCTGCGTGAGCTTCTGCATCATGCACCATTCTATCTATTTCATCATCTGATAAGCCTGATGAATCTTTAATAACAATAGACTGTTCTTTTCCTGTTCCTTTATCTTTTGCTGAAACGTGTAATATACCGTTCGCATCAATATCAAAAGTTACTTCAATTTGTGGCACGCCTCTTGGAGCTGGTGCAATACCTGATAAATCAAACTGGCCGATTAATTTATTATCTGATGCCATTTCCCTTTCGCCTTGTAATACTTGGATTGTAACAGATGGCTGGTTATCTGCAGCAGTAGTATAAATCTGGCTTTTTCTTGCAGGTATTGTAGTGTTTCTCATAATGATTTTATTCATTACGCCACCCATAGTTTCAATACCTAAAGAAAGTGGTGTAACATCAAGAAGTAATACATCTTTTACATCTCCCATTAATACACCACCCTGAACTGCTGCACCTATTGCAACAACTTCATCTGGGTTAATACCTTTATGTGGCTCTTTACCAAAAAATTCTTTAACTTTTTGCTGAACAAGTGGCATCCTTGTCATACCACCAACAAGGATAACTTCATTAATATCACCTGTTGTTAAGCCTGCATCGTTTAATGCTTTTTTACATGGTTCTAGTGTTTTTTCCACTAAATCTGCAACTAATGCTTCAAATTTTGCCCTGCTTAATTTTTTAACTAAGTGTTTTGGGCCGCTTTGGTCTGCTGTAATATATGGCAGGTTAATTTCAGTTTCAGTTGTGCCAGAAAGCTCATGTTTTGCTTTTTCTGCTGCTTCTTTTAACCTTTGAAGTGCCATTTTATCTTTAGATAAATCAATACCGTTATCTTTCATAAATTCTTCAGCAAGCCATTTAACGATTCTTTCATCAAAGTCATCACCACCAAGGAAAGTATCACCATTTGTTGCTTTAACTTCAAATACCCCATCACCTAGTTCAAGGATAGATACATCAAATGTTCCACCACCTAAGTCATAAACTACGATTTTTTCTTCGCCTTTTTTCTCTAAACCATAAGCTAATGCTGCCGCTGTTGGTTCATTTATAATACGTTGAACGTTTAAGCCTGCGATTTTACCTGCATCTTTTGTAGCTTGACGTTGTGCGTCATTAAAATATGCTGGCACTGTAATAACTGCGTCAGTTACAGTTTCTCCAAGATAATCTTCTGCTGTTTGTTTTAATTTTTGTAAAATCATAGCAGAAACTTCTTGTGGAGCATATTTTTTGCCTTTTATTTCCACCCATGCGTCGCCGTTATCAGCTGGCACTATTTTATATGGTAAATGTTTTTTTGCGTTTGCAGTTTCTTGTGATTCAGCTTTTCTACCAATTAATCTTTTAATACTAAATACTGTATTTTCAGGGTTAGTTACTGCCTGACGTTTTGCAAGTATCCCAACAAGCCTGTCCCCATCTGTAAAACCTACAATAGACGGTGTTGTTGCCATACCTTCTGCATTTACTATTACTTTAGGTTGACCGTTTTCCATTACTGCTACAACTGAGTTTGTAGTTCCTAAGTCAATCCCTATTACTTTTCCTTGAGCCATTTTTCCTCCAAAACAGCATAAGCTGTTATATATATTATAATTTTTATATTTTATTTACTTTTACTTTAGCAGGGCGTATAACACGTTCATTTAATATATACCCTTTTTGAACGCATAAAGTAATTGCATTATTTTCATATTCTGGGTTACTATCCATCATTATTGCTTCATGAACTGCTGGGTCAAATATTGTGCCTAATTCAGAATTAATTTCTGTAACACCATGATGAGAAAGTGCATCTTTAAATGATTTTATAGTAAGCTCTATACCCTCTCTTAAAGGTGTGCCTTCTTCTGTATGCTGTAATGTTAATTCAATATTATCTATTACCGGCAAAAAGTCTTTTACAACAGACTGGTTTGCAAATTTTATCCTATCTTCTGTTTCTTTTGTAAGCCTTTTACGGTAATTGTCTAAATCAGCGGCACGGCGTAGCACTTCTTCGTTTTTCTCTTTCAAAATATTCTCTAAGTTGGCTACCTGCTTTTTTAAGATGCCAAGCTCACCACCACCTAAATCATTTTCATCTATTACTTCGTTTTCTTCCGAATTTGCCTTTACTTCTGTTTCTTCCACAATGTTTTCTTCAGGCGTTTCTATATCAATTTTATAACTTTCCTCACTTTTTGTATCCATACTATTATGCTCTTTTTCACTCATTATTTGTCCCCCTCATAGTAATCATTAAGCATTTTTGATATTATTTTTGAGGAGTAGTCCACAATAGATACAACATTTGAATATTTCATTCTTTTAGGGCCTATAACACCCATAGTGCCTACTATATTACCACCTCTATGGTAAGGTTTTATTACCATACCTAACTCCTCTGTATTATCAAGGCCTATTTCTGAGCCTATAAAAATCTGAACACTGTCTTGTTTCATACAGCCCTCTAAAAGAGAACATATATGATGTTTTTCTTCAAAAGCCTGTAAAATATCAGTTAATTTACCGTTATTTTTAAGCTCTGGAGTATCTACTATATTTTTCATACCCTCAAATATAAATTCTTCATCAAAAACTGGGCTTTTAAAAACTGCTTGAGAAAGTTTTGCAGCCTGCTTCATAAGTCTGCCTATTTCACCTTTTGCATTGTGCAATTCTGACAATATACTGTGTTGCACATCAAAAAGGCTCATACCCTCATAATTACTGTTTATAAAATTACCCATTCTTATTAGCTCATCATCACTAATACCTGCATCAATAGGTATTAATACATTTTGAACCATACCTGTTTTAGCAACAATAATCGCAAGAACAGTTTCTTTATTTATCCTTAAAAATTCAATATGTTTTAAAGATACACTATTCATTTTTGGCGAAACTACAAACCCAACAGAATGGGTCATCTCCCCTAATTTTTTTGAAAAATGACGAAATAAGTTCATAACATTAACAGGGTCTACACTCATTTCTTTATGTATATTTTCCATAAAATCATCGGAAATATTTTGTATTTTTACCAATTTTTCTATATAATACCTGTAACCTGTATCAGTTGGTATCCTCCCTGCTGAAGTGTGTGGCTGGGCTATAAAGCCTTTATCAACCAAATCACTCATAATATTTCTTATGGTAGCAGGCGACATTTTTAAGGGGCCAAGTTTAGACACGTTACGAGAACCAACAGGCTCGCTAGTATCAATATATTCATCAATTATTGTCCTTAAAACAAGCTCTTCTCGCTCGTTTAAGAATCTCATATCCATGACCTTCTCCCTTATTTGTTAGCACTCATAACTGTCGAGTGCTAGAGTTAATGTAGTAATGTAATGGGAATGTGTCAAGTGTTTTTTTTATTTTAGTAAAAATTATTCTATAATTTACAAAATTACTGTTGAACTTAATATCATATTGATATATAATTAATTTCCGCCACTGAAGTTTATGGGAGGGTTTTATGACTATACGAATGAAGATTAATTTAGCAGTATCCATTCTAGCTGTTCTATCCATAGGAACGGCACTTTTTGCATTAATTGCATCATCTATTGCAGGTTCAAATGCAAGAAACACAGAAAATTCATATGCACCAGCATTAACTATTAATGCAGATATGACTATTAACACATTACTTGCAGACGGTAACGTGTGGTATGCCTCAAGCATACAAGATGATGAAGCATATAACGAAGCTATTTCTCAACTTGTAAATGTGGAGCAGGACGAAAAAAAACTTAAAGACCTGATTACAACTCCATATAACCAAAAATTAATGGTTAATATGAATAAACACCTTAAAAATTACGAAGTAATTGTTAATGAGTATAAACAATATGCTGTTGCAAGTATGGATATTAGAAAGAAAATCCAAAACTCTGGGGATGTTTTTATAAAATATACTGATGAAATGCAACAAGCATTAACAGAAATATTTGAAAACACATATAAAAACTATATGGCAGAGCTTGGAAGTGCTGGGGATGAAATGCTTACAAGACGTGGGGAAAGGTTTAATGATTTAACTATTATGCTTAATAGATTAATGGACTTAAAAGATACATATTCAAAACTAATTTCCACAAATAATGCCACATTAATTAAAGATTTTCAAGAAGATATTAAAGCCATAGATGATAAATTACCAGAAATTAAAAAAGAGATTGTTCGTGGTAAAAACTTTAAACTTATAGAAACAGTAGAAAAAGCATTTGTAAATGTTCGCAAATCTACCCTTGAACTTGATAAACTTTATACAGAATATCATAGCACAGTAGATAAAAGAAATGTAGCAAGCCAAAAATTAACAGACTTAACAGCTACTATGCTACACTTAAATGTTACAAACATTGTAAACGGTAGTAAAAGCACAACTATTGCTATTTTAGTTATGAAAACCATAGCTATTATAGTGTTAATTGTAGCCATAGTGTTAGACTTTGGTATATTACTATTTTTAAGAATCAACCTTGTTATGCCACTTCGTAACCTTGTAAATCACGTGGAAGCCTTAACTCAAGGAGATGGAGATTTAACAAAACGTATTAATATAAAATCAAACGATGAACTTGGAAAACTTGCAAAAGCATTTAATATGTTTATAGAAAATATACATGATATTATTATACAAGTAAAAGCCTCTGCTGAAGAAGTAGCAAGTGGTAATAACCAGCTGGCTGCTACTATGGAAGAACTTTCTGTTACATTCTCCACTCAATCTCAAGAAATAGGCAATATTGCTACTAATATGGAAAGTGTGTCAGAAGTATCTAGTAATGCAGTATCTTCCCTTACAAATAGTTTAAACCTTTTAAACGATACAAACTCACAAACATCTGAAGGTATGGGGCTTTTAAATAACGTTAAAGAAAGTATTTCTCAAATTAATACCCAAACAGAAATATTATCTGAAACTATTAACAGGCTTTCTGAAAACTCTAACCAAATAGGGGAAATATTAACAGTTATCAACGATATTGCAAACCAAACTAACCTTTTAGCCTTAAATGCCGCTATTGAAGCAGCAAGAGCTGGGGACGCAGGGCGTGGTTTTGCAGTGGTTGCTGATGAAGTTAGAAAACTTGCAGAAAGAACTCAAAAATCTACAAGCGAAATTGAAGAAATTATCCATACATTACAAGAAGAAACCACAAGTGCTTCTAATGAAATGGGAACGGCTGTAAATGCTGTTGAAGTGAGTGTATCCAGCGTAGAACAGACTATGGCAGGCTTTGGTTTAATTGCTGCAAGTATATCTGATACAAATAAAGATATAGGTGGAGTAAGCGAACAAATATCAAACCAGTATGGTAATATCCAAGAAGTAGGCGATAATGTTCAAGTGGTTGCTTCAGGTATTGAAGAAAGTAACTCTGCTGTAAACGAAGTGTCCTCCACAGTATCACATCTGCAGGAAAAAGCAGAAAACTTAAAAAGGATTGTTAGCAGATTTAAAGTATAACATAAAAAAAAAGGGTATGAAAAATCATACCCTTTTTTTATAGCGTTAGTTTATATTTTACAACTATTTAAACATAAAATAAACAGCACCTAGCAAACATAAAGATGCCCATAAAAAATTAAGATTTAATGATTTACCCATATAAAGTGTTACAAATGGAATAAAAACAGCTAAAGAAATAACTTCCTGCATAATTTTAAGCTGTGGTAATGAAAATACGGTATAACCTATTCTGTTAGCAGGCACTTGTATTATATACTCAAAAAAAGCAATCCCCCAGCTAATAAGGGCAGCACTAAACCATGGCAACATAGCCAAATTCTTTAAATGGGAATACCATGCAAATGTCATAAATACATTAGATAAAATAAGCATAGTAATGGTTATAACGGAAGAAGGTATAGTAATAGACATATAAAACTCCTTATATAAAGATTATACTATTATCATATCAAATAATGTTCGTCAAGATACATATTAAATATAGCAATACCATTAGGTTATATATTAGTATTGATATGATAAATAATATCTACTGTTTTTTAATTATGGGAGATTTTTGTAATGAGACAAATTTTATATAAATATCCACTTGCAAAATAAAAAATTTTATATATAGTAAATTCTTATACTAAGTTATATTGGAGCAATTATTATGGATATGGATAAATATTTTAAAGAGTTAGAAGAACAATGTAAAAAAGAAGCTGAAACAGGCATTAATGAAACTAATAAACCTACACATTGCCCTATGTGTTCAAGACGATGTGAGCTTATTTCTCCACTATGTGGCAGGGGTGTAATGTTTGCACAGCAAAACGGTATTGAAGTTCAAAATAGATAATAAATAGATAAGTTTATAAAAATATCATTTTTTATTTGACATTATTGAATAAATAAAGTATATAATTATCTCTAAGATAAATTGGAGAGATGGCCGAGTATGGTCGAAGGCGCTCGCCTGCTAAGCGAGTATACTGGGAAACCGGTATCGAGGGTTCGAATCCCTCTCTCTCCGTTAAAAAAATAAGGAATAACTAAAAGTTATTCCTTTTTTTTATAATCAGATAAATGGGATTCGAAGGAAAAATTTCCTGACCGAATAGGGAGGATAAGTAGACAGATCGTCTACGCTTAAATTTTTCCTGCCTGTAAAAATAATTTAGGAGAAATTATTTTGGAAGGAGAATCCCTCTCATAATCATTCTAGCTTTTAAGCTGTCTTTTTTAAAAAGTAATTTCAATAAAAAATGGGTCTTAAAGTATATTTGAGTTTAAATTATTATCTGTTATACTGCATACCTTTTTATATTACTTAATTCACTATTCATAGTTAATAGTGCGTTACGAATATCTATATCATTTTTTAGGTTTAAAAATATTTATCACTTATATTAAAATACCTTGCTAAACGTAGAGATGTATCCACAGTGGTTTTACGCTTATCTTTTAAAATTTCTTGTATGCGAGATGTTGGAACATTAATATCTTTTGCTAATCTATAAGCAGATAACCCTAGTGGTTGCATAATTTCTTCTAATAAAATTTCACTTATTTTTGGTGTTTCTATTATGTTTTTCATATCATACCTCATTAATGGTAATCTACTATTTCTATATTATATATGTCATTATTATCCATAGTAAAACAAATCCTGTATTGGTCATTAATTCTAATACTATATTGCCCTGCTCTATCTCCAGATAATTTTTCTAAATGATTTGATGGTGGAACTTTCAAATCTTGAATACTGCAAGCATTATCAAACATTAATAATTTTCTTAAAACAAATTTCTTAAATAGATACAGTCAACTTTTTAGAAAA
>CALADT010000154.1 GCA_937890655.1 uncultured Mucispirillum sp.
TATCTATTAAAGCTATAACTATTGGCACAACTGCTACAAATAACCCTATTAAAGAGATACGGTTTTGGAAACTTTTTTCTATTTTATTTGCCTTTTCCATTTGTAATTCTTTTTCATATTTTTGTAGTTCTTGGTCTTTATTTTTTACTATTATTTCTGTTAATGATAATACTTGGTTTATTACTTCTTCATGGCGAACCATTACTTTATAACACTTTGAAATAATGGATCATACAATATATGATTCATATTTATCTATTTTTATTGGGTTTTCAAAAAAGTATTGCAAATCAAAAGCATAAATTGATTCTCTAAACTCTATTATTTCACTTATGCCTTCAAGACTATTTTCTTCCTTTTTATTAATATAGTTTTTATATATTTTATCACCGTCTTCTAAAAACTTTTCCATTTTTAGGTTATATACAATAGCTAAAAGATATAATGTTAAAAACCTGCTGTTACGGGTTTTGCCTTGTTTTTCATTTTTATCATAACTACATAACACTACACCCTTTTCTGATACAGCAAATAAAAAGTTTTCGTTACTGTAAGAATTATCTTCATTTATAGTAAATGACTTTGAACGCCTTAAATGTTTTGATATTTCTTCTTCTAGGTTATTTTTTTCTATATCATTTTTATCATTTAGTATATAGTGCAAAAATATTTATTTATCATCTTCTATATTATCTTCATTAGTATGTTTTATATTATATTTATAATATTCTTTTTCATTTTCTAATTTTTCTATATTTATATTAAATTCTATATATTTTCTGTTATGGGTATTTTCTTTGTTTATATCTCTATTCAAAAATGTCCATGTATATTCCAGCTTTTCATTTACATCTATTAGTTCATTATTAATAGTTTGGCTTATTGTGTTGGATAAAAATTGTGTGCTTATATTTTCTTTACCCATTATTTTACTCATACTTTAATATAAAATTATACATAAAAAAAGTGGAGCTTAAAAGCTCCACTTTATATATATTATCTTAAACTTATTATTATTTAGCGAAAAGAAGTATAAGAGATACAACTAAACCATAAATAGCAATAGATTCAATAAGAGCAACACCTACAAGTAAGTAAGTGAAAAGTTTATTCATAACTCCAGGGTTACGAGATATACCTTCTAAACCGCCCCTAATAGCGCTACCCATACCTATACCAGCACCAAGACCTGCAAGACCTATTGCAAGACCAGAACCTATAAATAATGCCCAAGCACTTGATTGATCAGCACCTGTTGCTGCAAATGCTGGAACTGCAATTAATGCAATTAATGTAGTTAAGATAACTTTTTTCATTGAAAAGTCCTCCAAAAAAATAATATAATTAAGCGTATATAAGAACGCTAGTTTTTAAATTTATTTATTATGATTTACATAATAATTATTTTTAATTAGCTAGAGTTTTTTGTTTCTAAAGGTCAGAGATTTGTTATAGTGATACGAGTTTACATATTAGTAAATGAGTATACTTAACAAATCTATAACGCAGCATAAACTAAAAAGACAGCATATTTTATTTTAAAACAACTATATTCAAAACAACAATGTTTATTTCACTATTTTATTAGTAATATGTTTAATTAGCTAGAGTTTTTTGTTTAGGCAAGGCAGAGATTTGTTACAGTGATACGAGTTTACATATTAGTAAATGAGTATTACTTAACAAATCTATAACGCAGCATAAACTAAAAAGACAGCATATTTTATTTTAAAACAACTATATTCAAAACAACAATGTTTATTTCACTATTTTATTAGTAATATGTTTAATTAGCTAGAGTTTTTTGTTTAGGCAAGGCAGAGATTTGTTACAGTGATACGAGTTTACATATTAGTAAATGAGTATTACTTAACAAATCTATAACGCAGCATAAACTAAAAAGACAGCTAATTAATGGGCTTCTTCTAAAGCACCAGCAATATACACCATAGCCAACATCATAAATACAAACGCTTGTAGTATGCTTGTAAATATCATTAAGAAAAACATAGGTATTGGTAATAAAAATGGAACAAGCATAAATAATATTACCACAACTAAATCTTCCCCTGCGATGTTACCAAAAAGACGCATTGCAAGTGATAATGGCCTTGCAAGGTGGCTTATCACTTCTATTATAAACATAAATGGTGCTAATAAAATCATAGCCCCTTCAGTAGGCCCTAGAAAATGTTTAATATAGCCAGCACCATGTTTTTTTAAACCGATAAAGTTATATAATACAAATACTAATAGTGCTGGTGCAGCAGTAGTATTAATATTACTTGTAGGTGGAATTAAACCAGGAATTAAAGACATAAGGTTGGAAACCACAACATAAAGGCCGATACCAAGAATAATAGGCATATACGCTTTACCCTCTTTACCCATTACGTCCTCACCTATATTATTTAAGCCACCAACTAATACTTCAAACACATTTTGTGCTTTAGAAGGCACTTCCTTTCTTAAGGTTCTTACATATAACCCTAGTAAAAAAATAACCAAAACTGCAAATAAAAGCATAACAACATGAAGGTAATTATGCTGAATAGATTCTGGTAAAAATGATGTTAAATTAAGAGGATGTTCCATCTTCTTTCCCCCGAAAGATTTCATATATGCCAGTAATAAAAACTCCCACAAATGGAAGGATTATACCCACAACAAAGCCCCAATTATATAGTTTTAAAACTGCAATAACTATATAAATACAGAAGCCTACAAATAGCCAACGAATAATACTCTGCAAAAGAAACAAAGCGACCGTTGAGCCTTTTAATGCCTTTTTCAAGTAACGAAAAAGAAAAAATAAATCACCAAATATAATGAAAAAGCCTGCAAAAAAAGAGTTTGCATAGCTACTACCAAGACCAATAATAAAAACTGTATAACCAGCTATAACCATAATAACAGATATTTTTACCATTAGTTTGTAATTAAAACTCATCATATTTTTATTATACTATATTATATAAATCCATTTAGCAAGTATTTTTTACATTTATTATATCTTTTTGATAAACTTATTTGTTTTTTGTATTATTACCTTTAATACTGTCAAGTTCTATACCTGCTTTTTTCATAAAATGGATTGCGTTTTTAATACCTGCAATAAACCCAAATATTAAAAACACAAAAAGTAGCCATGGTGATGTATTAAGCCATTTATCTAAAAAATAACCCATAAAACCACCTACTACCATACCTGCAACCACTGCCATACCAACAGAAGATGCGTTCATAATCTCTTTATAAACAGATTGTTCTTCTTTACCCTGTTTATTATTATCCATTTTACATCTCTTTTAATGATTCATAATGAGCTTTTATGGTTTTTTCAATATCTTCATCACTATGAACACTTGAAACAAACATTGCTTCAAACTGTGCCGGAGCTAAAGATATACCTCTTTTAAGCATATTATGGAAGAATGTAGCATATTTTTTTGTATCACTTTTTAATGCTTCAGCATATGATTGCACTTTTCCTTCTGTAAAAAATGTGCATGAAAGTGATTCTATTGTATTAAAAGCGTAGTTTAGCCCTAATTTTTTACTATTTTCTCTAAAACCTGCCCATAATATATCTGATTTTTCTTTTAAGTTTTTATAAAAATCTTTACTGCTTAATTTTTCTAATGTTTTAAGACCTGCTGTCATTGCAAGTGGGTTGCCACTTAAAGTGCCTGCTTGATAAACAGGGCCTGATGGAGAAATCATTTCCATAACATCACTTCTGCCACCGTATGCACCAACAGGCATACCACCACCTATAATTTTACCCATTGTGGTAAGGTCTGGGTTAATACCGTAATATTTTTGGGCACCACCGGAAGAAAGCCTAAAACCTGTTATAACTTCATCAAAAATTAATAATGCACCGTTTTCATCACAAAGTTTTCTAAGCCCTTCTAAAAACCCTTCTTTTGGTAACACAACACCCATATTTGCTGCAACAGGTTCTACTATTACACAGGCTATTTCGTTTTTATTTTGCTTAAATATTTCTGAAACGTTTTCTAAATCATTATACTGTGCTATAATAGTGTGTTTTGCTGCATCTTGGATAACTCCTGGAGAAGAAGTCTGCCCAAAAGTTAATAACCCACTGCCTGCTTTTACAAG
Source organism: uncultured Mucispirillum sp. (assembly GCA_937890655.1). Classification (GTDB taxonomy): domain Bacteria; phylum Chrysiogenota; class Deferribacteres; order Deferribacterales; family Mucispirillaceae; genus Mucispirillum. Next base: position 4,129 of record CALADT010000154.1, read on the forward strand.
CATAAAATCAGAATGACCATGATAACAGCCTTCAAATTTAATTATTTTATCTCTTTTAGTAAAGCCACGTGCAAGACGCAACGCACTCATAACAGCTTCTGTGCCTGAAGAAACCATACGTACTTTTTCCACAGAAGGCATAAGCTCTACTATTTTTTCTGCCAACATTGTTTCTTTTACAGTTGGTGCACCAAAACTTGTGCCGTTATCCACAGCTTCTATAACTGCTTTATTAACATCTTTATCACAATGGCCTAAAATCATAGGCCCCCAAGAACAAACATAATCTATATACTCATTATTATCCGTATCCCAAATATGGCTACCCATACCTTTTTCCACAAAAAACGGTTCCCCACCAACAGAACCGAAAGCCCTAACAGGACTATTTACTCCTCCAGGGATATACTTTTTAGCTTCATCAAACAGCGACATAATATTTCTCCATATATAAATGATTAGTATTAAATACTATATTGAATATTTTTTCAAGGATTATATATATTTATAATAAGATTTATGGAAAATTACCACACTAGGCAAATAGAGTATAAGCCTAGTATGGTATTATTGATTTATTTTTCGTCTATACAGATTTCTTTTTTACCTATTGCTATAATTGTTCTTATTAATACAACTAATACTAAAATAGAAGTCATAATAAGGGAAATAATACCTAAACATTTATATAATGGGTATGCAAATTCTGTTTTTTCATAAGCTGTAATAATAGCCATAGTGAGTGCTGCCATAGGGAATGTAAACGCCCACCATGATATGAAAAATTTTATTTTATAAAAGTTTTTTGCAAGTGCTAATAGTATTAACCCAAATACTATTGCTACATTTAATAATACAGATGCAAAAAAATCATAGCTACCTGTGAGTTTTAGATAGCTTAACATTCCCACAGAAGGTGGTGCTATAAATATAGCAAGTGTTGGTAAAAACTTTTGCACAAGCATGCCATGAAAAATAATCCTATTAAACAAGATTGCTGTTAAGATTATCCAAAAGAAAATACCTAGTGAGAAAAAGAAATTTAATAAAGCTATACTTGCAAAACCTTCCCCAGCTATTGGCACTATAATGTTACCTACAACAGGAATAAACCATGCAGGGTTTGAGTGTGCCAGCTCTATATTTTTATTAAGCCAATAAGTGATTGCATAAAATGTAAAAAATGTTTGCAACCCTGTCCCCACTAAAAATAAAGGATATGCAATATTTTTATATTCATGAAACACCACTGAAAGCAAAAGCATAGAAATAGAAATAGCTGCAAAAAAGTTTACTCTTACAGGGTGGCCTATTTCTTTTTTTACTTCTTTTGGGTAAATTATTATTTTTAAAAGATAAAATACCCCAATGAGAATGGCGAGTGCTGCTGTAATATATGACAATATTTCATATACTATTGATGGCAATAAAAGTATTTCATGTGCTTTTTTATAAGCTAATGTAATACCTGAAAACCCCATAACTACTGCAAACATCATAACAGGAAAAAATTGTAAACGAGAGTTAGACTCTGTGTTTTTTTCTTCTACTTGATTCATAAATTATACCGTCCTTTTTGCTCCTTTTTTTAAAAGAGACTTGTTTTGTCTGAATATACTAATTTTTTAAATTTTTACAAGTGGAAATTTTAAAAAATGAATAAAGTTCTATCGCCTGTTAATTTTATTTAAAAATGGCATATAGGTTATAAGGGTATTATTTCATAGGTAATATATTCTAACTACTTAATAATAAATATAAATTTATAAATATTAACGCATATTTATTGTAATAACTTGCTCTGCTTTATCAATTAGCATAAGCACATTTTTAAAATCCGGCTGTTTTCCGTAGGAGCCTAAATAGTTATTGGAGTAACCAAATTTTTCCACTGGGTGGTTACTGCTGTTTTTATCTAGTATTTTGTTTTCGTTTTCATCATGGTATATTTTTACAGCATAAACCCCTTTTGGGATTTCTATTTTTGCACTAACATTTTTTTGTTTTGCTGGGAAAAAAAATGAATGCTGTGGTTGAGATTCTTCTATATACTCTGTTTCGTTTTGGTAAAAATATATCATAATATGGCCTTTATTTGATGGAATATTATTAACATCTAATGTAATAACCACATTATCGGCTGCATATATATTAGTTGCACTTATTAATAAAATAAGTGGTAAAAGTAATTTATATAATTTCATATTTATTCGTCCATATCATATATTTTTAATTTTTTATGAAGAGTATTTCTATTAATTTTAATAAGCTGTGCAGCCTGCGACCTATTATCCTTTGATATATCAAGCGCTGCTTGTATAAGTGGTTTTTCCACTGCTTTTAAGTATTCAAAATATGGGTCTATTTTATCAGAATGGATACCACCTTCTAAAAGCCCCCTTGCAAATTTATAAAGTTCATCAATAACACTTCTATCTGCTTCTATAAACCCTTGTTTTCTTCTAACATCTTTTGGTAGAGATGAAAGCACAATAGTGCCACTTGTTGCATGGTTTACAGCATGATATACTGTATTATAAAGCTGTCTTAAATTTCCTGGCCATTCATAATTATGCATAGCTTCCATAGCTTCTTCATGAATAGGGAGTGCTTTTTTACCATAATAACCTAAATCTCTCATCATAATACGGATTAAGTCTTCAAGGTCCTCTTTTCTTTCACGAAGTGGTGGAATATTTATAATAATTGCAAAACTATCTCTTAACCGTTGGTTAAATTTATTTTGACGGCAAAGTTCCGTTAAATCCCTATTGGTAGAAGATATAAGTTTTGGCACAAATATTCCTAGTTCTTGTTCTGCTTTTATTATAGAATTTAAAAGATATTCTTGCAATTTCATATTAGCAGAAGCAATATCTGTAATATAAACTGTGCCTTTTTCCCCTTTTTGAAAATATTCATATACTTTATTAAAGCCTAATGAACCTATAATATCATTTAGTTCCACAGGGTTTATAGTAACAAATTCTCCATTTCTGGAGCTTTTTGTGTGGATATATTCAGCAAGCCTTGCTTTACCTACACCGTCCTCCCCTGAAATATGAATACTAACATCAATAGGGGCTACCACTTCTACTAAATCATATATTTTTTTCATTTTAGCAGATTTATTTACAATACTTCTGTTTTTATATTTAGAAGTGGTTTCCTCGTTTACATTGTTTATATTATCGTTTTCAAATTCTATATTTTCCATAATTATTTTCTGTAATTATTTGGTTGTATTTCGTTATTACCATCAACAGGGTATGGTGCGAACATAATATCCCCTGTAATTACATCTGTTAATTCATTTGTTTCTTTATTTACTTTAAAAAAGCTCATACCCACAGGTTTTGGAAAAAGTTCTAGTGGTAATATTTCATCTATCATTTTAAAGTAATCTATAAAAATAAGCTGTGAAGTGTTAGCACCTACTGCATAACTTCCCATTTTAGAGTAATCATCATAACCTACCCATGCAACAGTTACAAGGTTAGGCATAACCCCTGCGAACCAACAGTCTTTAGAATCGTTTGATGTTCCTGTTTTACCACCAAAAACTCTGCCTATATTAACACGGCTTTTCCATGCACCACCTTTTTCAACTACTTTTACAACGCTATCAGTTATTAATGATGCTGTATCTGGCTCTAATACTTTTACCATTTCAGGTTGCTGAAATTCAAATAAAGTTTTGTTATCAATATCTGCTACCCTTGTAATAAAAAACGGTTTAGATACTCTTAAGCCTTGGTTTGCAAATGTGCTGTATGCGTATGCAAGCTCTAAAGGAGATGCAGAAAGGCTGCCTAAACTAACAGATAAATCGTTTGGAATTTCTTCAGTAAACCCAAAGTTTTTAGCATATCTTATAATTTTATTAATACCTATTTTTTCTGCTAGTTTTATTGTAACAGAGTTATTTGATACTTGTAACGCTCTTTCTAAAGTTAGTTCCCCTCTAAACTGGCCGTCAAAGTTTTTTGGCCTCCATGTTTCTTCCCCTTCTTTTTGGCTTTGTTGTATAACAGGTGTATCATGGAATATACTCATTGGGTAAAACCCACTTTCATAAGCTGTGGCATATACTAACGGTTTAAATGTGCTACCCACTTGACGTTTTGCCTGTGCTGCCCTATTAAAAAATGATTTAAAATAAGACATACCACCAACCATAGCATATATTTCGCCGGTTTTTGGGTTTACAGATACAATAGCACCTTCAAGTGCAGGATTTTGCTCAAGTAAATATACATTTTTATCTTTTACTTTTTTAGAAAATGATACATAAATTACATCATTTGTAGTAAATACTTGAGTGAAATTTTTAATCCATTTATCTTTATAATGGGATACCCATTCGTTTTCTTTAAAATTAATAACCCCTGTGCTGTTATCATAAAGTAATACTTCAAGCTGAGTTTTTGTAACGTTAGTTACCACTGCTTTTTTATAACCTAAATCTTGTAAATAGCTTGGAATATTATTATCAAGCCTTACATAAGATACGCCATCTTTTTGTTCTTCCCCTTCTTTTAGGGCGTTATTTGTATCGTTTACATCATTTGTTTCTTCATTTTCATCTTCTACTAATAATTTACCTAACGCACCACCGTAGCCCTCACGTTTGCCTATTGCCATAAGGTTCGTTAAAAGTGCTTTTTCTGCTGCTATTTGGTAATCAATATTTAATGTAGTATATACTTTTATACCTTTATTTTGTGCATCTTCTATTTTTAATTCTTCTTCAATATATTTATGAACATAGTCCATAAAATAGCCGGCATACCTTAATCTTAATGGAATAGATTCCACAAGTTTTACACTTTCTTCTAATGCCTGATTATATTCTTCTTCTGTAATATAGTTAAGCTCTCTCATACGTTTTAACACGTGGTTTCTTCTTTTTATAGAACGGTTTATATTAATATGTGGTGCATAAATTGAAGGCCCTTTTGGGATACCTGCTATTATGGCAGCTTCTGCAATAGTTAAATCCTGCACATCTTTACCAAAATAGTTAATAGCTGCTGCCTGAATACCGTATGCTCCACGTCCAAAGTTTACTTGGTTTAAGTAAAGTTCTAGTATTTTTTCTTTTGATAAATCTCTATCAAGCCTATAAGCTATAATAGCCTCTTTTATTTTCCTTTTTAGTTTTCTTTCAGGAGTTAAATAAATAACTTTTACAAGCTGTTGAGTAAGTGTAGAGCCACCCTCTATCATTTTACCAGCTTTAATATTTGATACCATAGCACGGGCAATCCCCCATGGGTCAATACCACTATGTTCATAAAACCTGCCGTCTTCCACTGCTACTACTGCGTGGTAAACATAATGTGGCATTTTATCAATAGATACAGGATAACGTCTTTCAGCCCCTAGTTCTGCAATAACTGTTCCCTTAGCATCATAAACAACCATAGGTTCATTATATTTAAATTTACTAAACTCATCAGTTGATGGAAGTTCTAAACTAATTACATAAATCATAATAACAAGGCCTATAAAACCTAAAACACCTAAACCGAACATAGATGCTATAACATATAATAATATACGCAATTTAGACCGTTTTTTCTTAGGCTTATTGTTATTGTCATCATTATTATTATCTTCATGATTTGCAGAACTTTCTTTTTCTGCTGCATTTTGTAATTCATGAGTTAGGTTTTCTATTAGTTTATCATCTTTACTTTCTTCTGACATTATTTACTCCATCTATTTCTTTTTTGCTTTTAGTTCAAATATAATATCACGCAATTTGGCAGCTTTTTCAAAATCAAGCTCCTCTGATGCTTTATACATTTTTGCTTCAAGTTTTTCAATATCTTTTTCATTATTACCACTTAATTTTATATCTAAATCGTCTTTTATTTCAACAGTAAAATAATCTTTTTCATAAATTGATGCTAAAATATCGCTTATTTCACTTTTTACTGTTTCAGGTGTTATGCCGTGTTCTTCGTTATATGCTTTTTGTTTTGCCCGCCTTCTATTGGTTTCATCAATAGTCTGTTGCATGGCACCACTTACCTTATCTCCATAAAAAATAGCTCTACCTTCTGCATTTCTAGCAGCACGGCCAATGGTTTGGATAAGTGATTTTGTAGAACGTAAAAAACCTTCTTTATCAGCATCTAAAATAGCTACAAGTTTTACTTCAGGAATATCTAACCCTTCTCTTAAAAGGTTAATACCCACTAGCACGTCAAATTCCCCAAGCCTTAATGATTTTATTATTTTTATTCGCTGCAGAGTATCTATTTCTGAATGAAGATATTCTACTTTTATACCCATATCTTTATAATATCTTGTTAGTTCTTCTGCCATTCGTTTAGTTAAAGTGGTAACAAGTACCCTGCCACCTTCTTCTGTAACTTTAAGTATTTCATTATATAAATCATCTACTTGAGTTCTTGAAGGCCTAACTTCAATTTCTGGGTCCATAAGCCCTGTTGGGCGAATAATCTGCTCAGCTATTACCCCTTGTGCTTCTTCTATTTCATATTTATCAGGAGTTGCACTAACGTATAATACTTTATTTACTCGGCTGTCAAACTCATCAAACTTTAAAGGCCTATTATCAAGAGCCACAGGCAACCTAAACCCAAAATCCACAAGGGTATTTTTTCTTGACCTGTCCCCATTATACATACCCCTTATTTGTGGTATTGTTATATGGCTTTCATCTATTATAACTAAAGCATCTTTTGGTAAATAACTAATAAGTGTATAAGGAGTAGATCCTGGAGCTCTGCCGTCAAAATATCTGGAATAGTTTTCTATACCTGTGCAATAACCTGTTTCTTTCATCATTTCTATATCAAACATAGTGCGTTGAGTTAGCCGTTGCTCTTCTAAAAGTTTATTACTGCTTACAAATTCAGCACATCTTAATAATAAATCTTTTTTCATTTGCTCAATAACAAAATCCACAGTTATAGCACTTGTAACATAATGAGTATTTGGATAGATTGAAATTTCTGTTAGCTCTTTTGTGGTTTTACCTGTTAAAGCGTTAAATTCTGATATTCTATCTATTGTATCTCCAAAAAATTCTAACCTATATGCTGTTTCATCTTCATGGCTTGGAAATATCTCAATAGTATCCCCTTTTACTCTAAAAACTCCCCTATGAAAATCTACATCATTGCGTTCATACCTAACTTGCACTAATTTCATTAGCACATCATCAAAATTATATTCATTATCCACTTCAAAATGCTGTATCATAGTGGCATATGTTTCAGGAGAACCAAGACCATATATACAAGATACAGATGCTATAATTATTACATCTCTACGTTCTATTAATGACCTTGTGGCTCTGTTACGTAATTTTTCAATTTCTTCATTAATGGCAGAATCTTTTTCAATATATGTATCGCTTGATGGAATATATGCTTCCGGCTGATAATAGTCATAATAACTTACAAAATATTCAACGGCGTTATTAGGAAAAAACTTTAAAAATTCACCATAAAGTTGTGCAGCTAGTGTTTTATTATGGGCTATAATTAATGTTGGCACCTGCAATTTTTCTATAACATTTGCCATAGTAAATGTTTTACCACTACCTGTTACACCAAGCAAAACTTGACGTAATGCACCATCATTATAAGAAGATACAATTTGATTTATAGCTTCTACTTGATCCCCTGCTGGCTTATAATCTGACGATATTTTAAATTCCAAAACTTTCTCCCTATTATCGTTACTATATTATTAACATATATTATACTAAAAATAAATAGATTTTATTAGAAATATGTAATATATAAAGTGCTTATTTTATAAACTAATGGTGCAGATTATATTTCTATTTGCATATAAATAACTTTTTAAATATCAAATAAAAAACCTGCCCCTTTTAAAAGGCAGGTTATATTAATTTACATTACCATATTCTATACCATACAGGTGGATTTTTTACTAAGGGGCTACCTTCAAAAATTCCTTTCTTATATTTATCTTCAGATACGTTCCACTTACTTAAATCTTGATTAAAACTTGTGGCATTTAAAAACATACCTGACATATTTTTCACATTAGATACATTCCAGTTTTCTATACCACTAAAATCTGTGCGTTCACTTTCATAAAATAAGTAAGCCATATTATCTATTTTACTAACATCTATTTCACCAAGATTTATACTGTTATCATTCACTAATTTTTTAATTCATCAAGTGTAGCAGGGTGATATTTTATAGCTGCT
>CALADT010000155.1 GCA_937890655.1 uncultured Mucispirillum sp.
GTGCCTGCATTGATTGGTAAGCCAGTGCTTGATTTATCTGTGCAAGGTTGATATGTAGTTCCACTTTTTAAAGTTAATGGATTTTTTGGTAAAATAACTTCACCACTATTACTGTTTTCTTCTTTCAGCAATACTCGTAGTGGTGAATTTACTAAATTAAGGAAAATTATTTTAGTTGTTTCTGTAGTATTTGCCGGCACAGTAGTTTCTGTAGTTATAGGTATAAGTGATTCTGATGTGCCGCTGTTAGTATATAAGAAAGCTTGTAAATAAGTGAGAAAATATGCTGTTTTAAAGTCAAATGTTTCTTTAGGCATATTGTCAGAAGCAACTTCTACTTGAAATTTTAAATTTATTTTTTGTGTGCCAGTATATGTTACATCGATATGTGCAGGAATAGATGAGTTTATTACAATATCCTTATTATCTAAGTAAGCAGTATAAGTTAATCCATCTGTCTCAGTTAATGTATGGTTTTTTTCATCAGTAAAAATAGGAGTTATCTTTACATTGTTATAATTATTAGTAGTATTATTATTAATATTAAATTGGATATGATACTTACGTCCATCTTTTGTATCTGCTATTGGTATAAAATAATAATTTTCGATACCAGAAACTGTTAAATTTTTTTCAGTAGGTGGTGGTGTGATATCGCCCCCGCCAGTAGTAGTTATTTCTTCTCCACAGCCTGCAAAGAGAAACGGAAAAGTGCTAAGTAAAGCAAATAAAATCTTTTTCATATTTATCCTCCATTTTATTACTTTAAAGTTAAGTATCATATGATTATAAAAAATTCAATAAATACATTTATGGTTATTATATAATTGAACCTTATGTAACATTATATATATAAATATATAACATAATTGGTTTCGTTACACTCAACTTAATATGACGTTGTTGTAATGCAGAATATTTTTGCAAATATTAATATTTTTTCCTAGTTTCTTCCCACAAGGCTTTAGAAAAATGTGTTTGTGTATGGGTAATTTATTTTGAACATTATAGAGAAATAATTAATTATAAATTGAAGTAATTATTATAATATGTAGCTTGTGCCCTATAAAGTTCGTAGTTTTTTAAAATTTACTTATTAACATAACATATTAATATGTTATTACTAAACAATTTTATGTTATTTATATGTTGCCTTTTTAATAAATACAATATAAATATATATAATGAATAAAAAATATGAAGATATTGGTTTTGCAAAAATAGACCATGATAGACAAAATAGGCAGGGTCGTCCTGAAGTAATTTTTGGAGCAGGTAAAACACCTTACCAAGCAACAGAAATATTTAAAAAAATTATAGACAATGGTAATACTGCTATATGCACTCGTTGTTCTCATGAAATGGCTGAATATATATTAAAAGAAGTAAATGGTGCTAAATATATAAGTGAAGCATCTATTGTAATATATGAGCGTTTTAAAAAAGAGTTGTTAGGCTGTGTATGTATTGCCACAGGTGGCACATCAGATATTCCTGTGGCAGAAGAATCAGCTGTTATATTAGAAGCGTTTGGTAGCAAAGTGGTAAAACTATACGATGTTGGAGTGGCAGGAATACATAGGCTGCTAGAAAATATTAATATACTCAAAAAGTCTAATTGTATTATAGCCATAGCAGGTATGGAGGGTGCTTTACCATCTGTTATAGCTGGGCTTGTGGATAAACCTGTTATTGCAGTGCCTACTTCCATTGGTTATGGTGCAAATCTTGGTGGTATTGCTGCACTACTTGGTATGTTAAACTCCTGTGCTTCTGGGGTTAGTGTTGTAAATATTGATAACGGGTTTGGTGCTGCAAATCAAGCACATCTTATAAATATGCTTGCAGTGAAAAAATAGAAGGTGAAAATGAATACTTCATGGATATTTGAACAAGTTGAAAAGTTTGCTTCCATAGGTGGAAGTATAAATGGTATAAACAGGCTTGCTTTTTCTAAAAAGGATATGGAAGCAAGGGCTTATTTAAAATATCTTATTAACCTTATAGGGTTAGATTATAGAGAGGACACTTTTGGAAACATTTTTGCTCTTTATAATGGAAAAAGTAATAATAAAGTGGTAGCCACAGGTTCTCATATTGATACTGTTCCTAATGCTGGAAAATATGATGGCACTCTTGGTGTTATTACAAGTTTAGCTACTATTAAAACCATAAAAGAAAAAAAACAGCCTATAAACCATCCTTTAGAGCTTATAGTTTTTCAAGCTGAGGAGTCTAGTAGGTTTGGTCATTCCACTATGGGTTCCAAAATTGTAGCAGGCAGGTTAGAACATTTTGTTCAATGGGAACAAAGTATTGATAATAATGATATTTCACTTGTTAATGCCATGAAAGAACACGGTTATAATTTTTATGATATTAATAAAAGTGTTGTGGAAAAAGATAGGTATAAATACTTTTTAGAACTTCATATTGACCAAAGTAAAAACCTAAAAAACCAAAATGTGCCTGTTGGAATAGTGGACGGAATATCTGCACCACTACGTGTGCGTGTAACGATTTTTGGGGAGGCTGCCCATTCTGGCTCTACTGCTATGAGAGATAGAAAAGATGCCTTAGTTATAGCCAGTGAGTTAATACTTGCCATTAGAAATATTTCCCTTGCTTATGATGAAAGAAGTGCTGTTGCAACTGTTGGTAAATTAAATATTTACCCATCAGCTATGAACGTGGTTCCAGGCACTGCAGTTATGTATATAGATATACGTGGTATAAACAGTAAAACTATTGATGAGCTTTTTGGTATAATAAGGGCAGAATCTTCAAAAATTGCCTTACGTTATAAAGCATCTAGCGAAATAGAGCTTTTAAGTTCAGAAAAACCATGTATGCTAAATAATACAGTTACAGATATTATAGAAAAGTCTTGCGAAGAATTAAATATTCCATATGTTCATACCATAAGTGGTGCAGGCCATGATACTATGAATATGGCAGAAATAACAGAGTGTGGTATGATTTTTGTAAGAAATGTAAGTGGTATTAGTCATCATAAAGATGAAACTATTTTACAAGAAGATATAGAAAAGGGTGCACTTGTTTTATATAACACTCTTTTAAAATTAGCACAGTAGGTATAAATATGAAATATTATTATTTTCATGGGTATGGTAGCTCTCCGGAAGCAGAAAAATCAAAAGCTATGCAGGAAATTTTAGGTAGCAATAATGTTATAGCCCCAAATTTTAATGTGGAAAAAGAGCAAATTCCAGCACTTTTTACAAAAATTGTAGAAGATATTAAAGGAAGTAAAGAAGAAGTATGTATTGTTGGTAGCTCATTAGGTGGTTTATATGCTTTATATATATCATCTATTACATCATGCCATACGATTTTACTAAACCCTGCACTTTTACCTATTGTTATTGTTCCAAAAGTTACACAGGAAGTGCCTGTTGAAGCAGTTGTAAAAGCTCAGGAGTTTTCACTTTATTCTTATAAACACTATAAAAAAGAAAATGTTAGTATATGGGTAACAGATGACCCACTTATTAACCATAAAGATTTAACAAAACCATTTTTTTATAAAGGCTATAAGGAATATAGAGAGTTTGATAGCAGTATGGCTTCAGGTCATGAATTTATAGGGTTTAAAAATGTATTTGAAAAATATATTAATAATCAGCTTTAGTTTTTTATTATTTATATCTTTTAATAATTATTGTTTTGCAGCCAGTAGAATATTAAGTGGGGAAATTTCTGCCATTGACGGAAGCCTTGTTTTATTAGCAGATGTAAATAAAGAACAACGTTTAATATCTGTTGATTTAAGGGCATGTAACCAAGAAAAAAGCATTCCTTTACCAAAAGAAACTAGAAAAATGATTATTTCAGAATATATTTCAAGTTATGCTATTTTAGGTGGCAAGTCATTAATGGTTTTTAATATTCCAAGTGGCAAAATAATAAATTCTTTTGATGATTTCATAAGGCCTGTTACAGTTATAAACCAATCAGATATGGGGGAATATGTAGTAGCAAGCGACGGCAGAACGGTTGCACTTTATCAGTTTAAAAAAGAGGGGCTTACAAAACTATATACAAAAGAGTTTTCAGGTGGTGTAGTATCCCTTTATCCTGATATTGAATCAAATGTGTTATATGTAGTAGAACGTAACGGAAAAATTTCATTATGGTCATTTTCAGGTAAATTACAGGATAATATTAATGTAAATTTATCTATATACGATTTAAAATATGATAGTAAAACAGGTAAATTTTTAGCATCAGCACAATCAGGGCTTTATTATATATCAAAAGATAACTATAATGTGGAAAAACTATTAAATGGTAAAGTGTTATCTTTTTTTATAGAAGAATATTCCAGCAGACTTCAAGTTATGACATCCACAGGGTTTACAGTTTATGACTATCCTGCCATGAGAGCAGTAATAAATTTAGACGGTGCAAACGGATTAATTATAAGCAGTAGTTTACAAACTGTAGCAGCATTTAGTGGGCTAAATTTCATAAGGCTTTATGATTTAAAGAGCAATATCCATACAGCTACCATAGCAGTGGATAGTTTAGGTATGATAAATTTTTACCCACCAGAAATGGCTTATGGAACAAATATATCGTCATCGTTTATTGCAGCAGCTGCAAATAGCCAAGAAGAAAAACCTGTATATGATAAAGACAGGGTATGTGCTCCTATTGCTGCTATGGTTTCAGGGGTTTATTCTCCTAATAATATAAATCTTCCTGCTGTAAAAATAGATAATGTTAGCGACCCATATAGTGTCCCAACTCCTGCTATAAGTCAGCCAAAACAAGTAAATATGCCACAAATTTCTTTTAAAAATGGCAATATTGTTGTGCCTGAAGTAAAAGATAATACAAAAGTGGCAGAAGTTGGGTTTAACGAACATAAAAGTAACGTTGTAGACCCAAAAAATACATCAGACCCAAAAGAGCCAAAAGTAAAAGATATTGATGAATTATTATCAACAAATGTTCCTAACTGGGTGGCAAATAGAAAAAATTTACCTGAAAATAATGCTGTTTCTTCTGCAAATAATGAGCAGGATGCTATAATTTCAGCCAAAAAAAACCTTAAAAATAAATTAGTAAAAAAAGCCTTAACAAGTATTGTGCAGGATAAATCGTTATCTAGTATAACAGATA
>CALADT010000156.1 GCA_937890655.1 uncultured Mucispirillum sp.
TTGCATCACTTGCCTGCCCTACTAAACGTAAACCAACTGATGAAGAAATGAAATCATTAGAGTTTGCTTGGAAAGTTGCAAAACATGTAAAATCTAACGCTATTGTATATGCTAAAGGCACTGCTGCAATAGGTGTTGGTGCTGGGCAAATGAGCCGTATTGACTCTACTAAAATAGCACAAATAAAAGCAGAACAGGCTTTTGGTAAAGATGCAGTAAAAGGTGCTGTAATGTCAAGCGATGCATTTTTCCCATTTAGAGATAATATAGATGCTGCTGCAGAATATGGTGTTACAGCTATTGTATCCCCTGGAGGTTCTGTTCGTGATGAAGAAGTTATTCAAGCAGCAGACGAACATAATATTGCTATGATATTTACTGGCATACGCCACTTTAAACACTAGAATATAGGTAAAAAATATATGAAAATTCTTGTTATTGGTTCAGGTGGTAGAGAACATGCTATTGCATGGGAACTAAGCCTTGATGACCGTGTGGAAAAAATATATGTATCACCAGGAAATGGTGGCACATCTGATGAAAATAAGTGCGAAAATATTAATATTGCAGTTAATGATTTTCCTGCATTAATTGATTTTGTAAAAAGTAATAATATTGATTTAACAGTGGTTGGGCCAGAAGACCCATTATCTCAAGGTATAGTTGATGAATTTGAAAAAGAAGGTTTATTAATTTTTGGCCCATGTAAAGCTGCTGCACAAATGGAAGCGTCAAAATCATTTGCTAAAGATGTTATGATAAAAGCAAATATTAAAACAGCTGAATATCAAGAGTTTAACGACTATAATAGTGCTTTAGACTATGTTCATAAAAAAGGCGTTCCTATTGTTGTAAAAGCAGACGGCCTTGCAGCTGGTAAAGGCGTAACTGTTGCTTTTAATATGGAAGAAGCTGAAAACTTTTTAAAAGAAATATTTTTAGATAAAGTGTTTGGCAATAATAATACAGTTGTTATAGAAGATTTTATGGAGGGGGAAGAGGCAACTTATCTTGCTATTACAGATGGCGAAAATATAATACCTTTATCTGTAAGTCAGGACCATAAAAGAGTATATGATAACGATAAAGGCCCAAATACCGGTGGTATGGGAGCTTATACACCTGCCCCTATTTGTAATGACGAAAAACTAAATCGTGTTACAGAAGAAATTGCAAAACCTATGATTAAAGAATTAAAAAACCGTGGTATTATATATAAAGGTGTAATATATGCAGGTTTAATGATTAATGGTGAAAGCATAAAAGTTGTAGAATTTAATTGCAGATTTGGGGACCCTGAATGCCAAGTTGTTCTTTCAAGAATAGAAAGTGGTTTTCTTGATGCATTACTTAATTCTGCAAAAGGTGATTTAAG
>CALADT010000157.1 GCA_937890655.1 uncultured Mucispirillum sp.
GAATAGATATATCCCCTGTAACTTCATAATCTTTAAGCCCTGCCGATGTTACTTCTAAATCTTCTGGGTTTACTTTAAATTTAATATCTCTAAACTCATGAAGACGTGATAAATTTTGCTTTATTAAATTAAGTGCAAAATTATCATTTATTTTACGTTCTTCCCCTATTAATGTTTTCACAAAACCTACTACCGTTGCAGGTATTTGCTCATCTATTTCTTCTATGGATTTTTTTATATTTTCAAGATTATCTATTGCATTTTTATAAAATTCTTCTAGTTTTACAATATAATCAGACTTTTCTGCTTCATATTGTTTTGAAAATTCTACTCTACCCTGCTCAAAGCCTTCCTTTATACCATCTTGCTTTGCTTCTTCTAACTGCTGTGGCAAAGTTTCTTGTAAAGTATTAAGTTGATTATTTGATTCTTCTAGCTGTTTATCTCTTTCCATTAAGGCTTTTTCCACAGTTAGTTTTAAGGCTTCCATTTCTTCTGCATGGGCTTTATATTCTTCTATTTGGTTTTTATATGATTCTAGTTCTTCTTTTACTTTTTCATATTCGCTTTCTGCTACAAAGTCGCCCATTTCTTTATTTGCCACAAATTCATCATTGGTAGTGTAGCTATTTTGGTTTTCTACTGGTTCATTATTTAAACTATCTAAATTTTCCATAACAGGAATATCTTCAATAGGTAAATCATCTTCAGCATGTTCACTATTTCTATTTCTTATTATAGACGGGGCTTGTATATCATTATCTAAAGAATCAGAAAACATAGGTGCTTCCACAAAACCCTGCCCTAATTTTCCTTCTGGTAAATCTACTTTTTCGCCAACTATACCGTCTTCTGCCTTTGCAAGTTTTGAAGGCGGCCAGTAGTCTTTATCTGTAACTTCATCTTCATATTCATCAATAGTATCAGGCTCATCTTCTCCAGTATCACTAAACATATCTTGAACAGAAAGCTCCTCATCATCTGCAAATGAACGCATATTATAGTCTTTTTCACCACGTTCAACAGTTGCAAACTCTCTCATTTTAAATACAGCATCTGTTCTATCTTCTTTTATTACCTTTGAACCCATATATCACCTAATAAAGAATATTATAAAAAGGCTTTATACCCTGCTATATCTATATATTATATATAGAATAGAAAATACATTTTAATTTGTTATTATATAACATAAACCAAACCTAGAGTAATATTCTAAATTTGGTTTAATATGTTTTATATTTAATTGTAAAATATAACTTCTTAAATAAGTTTTATTATGTTTTTATTATCTATTAGTTATTTAGTGTTATAAGCAATTTGTTTTATAAAATATAACTTTTTAATAATAGTATTTATAAAAAGCATAACTATTATTAAATTATATAATATATTATACAAATTGTTCTTCTTCACCACCACCAATACTAATAACACCTTCTTCGTCAAGCTCTCTAACAATAGCAACAATTTCGTGTTGAGCTTTTTCCACGTCTTTTAAACGCACAGGGCAAATGTAAGAACTTTTTTATCTGCTTTTTTAAGTATTTCTTGTATAGCTGCTGTGCCAAGAACTTTAATATCATCAAAGACAAACATCATATCTCTAATTTTTGCCACAAGCTCAGGGGAATCTTTTTCAAGCCTATCAAGAGTAGTTTTACTTGCCACCCTATCCATACGGTTGAAAATTTCAGCAACAGATTTAACACCACCCACTTCCACATTGTATGAAGAAAGTGCTTCAAACCTTTCTTCTAACACTTTAGAAAGAGTTTTAACAACTGCAGGGGATATATCTTGTAAATTAGCTATACGCACTGCAACTTCTGCTTTTAAATCTTCCGGCAACTGTGCCATAGATTCAGCTGCATGAGATGGGTCCAAATGGGCTAAAATAAGTGCAATAGTCTGCGGGTGCTCGTTCATAATAAACTTAGCCAACTGTTTTGGGTCAATTTTAGTTAAAAACTCAAAACCAGATGACTGCTCCAGCATTTTTGTAAGTCTATCAATAATTTTCCTTGCACGCTCTGGCCCAAGTGATTTTACAAGAATAGATTTTGCATACTCCAAGCCACCTTTTGAGATGAACTTTTTCGCAAGCATCATGTTGTAAAATTCTTCTACAACTTCATCTATTTGCTCCGGTGGAACAACTCTTGTCAAGGCAATTTCTTTTGATAAATCAGACACTTCTTCATCATCAAGAAAAGCCATAACTTTTGATGATATTTCTTCCCCTAATGCCACCATTAATATGGCAGCTTTTCTCATACCTTGTGATGACTGTATACCCGTAAGGGCAGCCATCATGGCAGATGTATCTTCTTTAGCCATTTCTAATTGCCTCCACCTTGTCCGCCACCGCCTTTAATCATAGCTTTAACTAAGTTTGCTATCATCTCAGGGTCTTCATTTGCCTGTTCTTCAATTTTCTTCAGCATAACTTTAGACTTAACTGCTTCCACATCAATAGGTGTAGATTCTTCCAACTCTGCCTCTATTTCACGTTCTAATTCCTCTACTGATTTAGGGAATCCACTTTCATCACCAACGGAAATATCAAGCCCTGCCATTTGAGCATCTAAGGCAGACTCTCCAAGCATTTCTTCATCAATTTCAGTTGCTTTATCAATTCTTTTCATTAATGGTCTTAAAATAAATAACCAGAATGTAAAAATAATTAATATAGCAGTTACATAAGATGCAATCTCTTTTATTAATTCCATTCTTCTAGCACTCTCTTCTGCTAATAAATCTATTTCATCTTTTGTAGTATCAAAAGATATATTTGTAACTTCAATAACATCTGTTCTACCAGCATCATAACCAACTGAGGCTGCAACAGCAGCACGAAGTTTTGTCATTTGGTCTTCAGACCATGGTTTACGAACAATCTGCCTTTTGCCATCAACAGTTTCTATAACCTGCCTGTCATCTACCACAACTGCCACAGTAAGTCTTTTGATTTCTCCACCTACTTTATTTTCTCTTGTAACAGTTTTATCTATTTCAAAGTTAGTAGTTTCATCTGTTTTAGAATACTCACTAACTATGCCGTCCACTAAAATATCAGGCTCTGCAAGGTTTGATTCCACCCCTGGAATTCCTTGTGGGCCTTTCCCTGTTTGTTTGGAGTTAATTTCTAATGTTCTTTGGCTTCTTGTAACAGGAGTATCACCAAATTTTTCACTAATAGTTTCCCTTTTATTAAAGTCCATTGATACACTAACTCTAACTATAAAAGGGTTATCATCTCCAAGCATAGGTAAAAGTGCATTTTTTAACCTATCTTCTATATACTTTTCTTGGTCTCTTTCATAATTTATTTGGTTTTGGGTAAGCCTGTATGGTTCGTTTGCTTCTGTCATAAAAGCACTTAATAAATTACCGGCTGTATCCACCACCTGTATATTTTCTGGTAAAAGCCCTTTTACTGCTGCTGCCACTAAATGGCTTATGGAACGCACTTCGTCTTCTGTTAACGTTTGTTCTGGACGAAGTTTTAAAGCAACAGATGCTTTTGCCTGCTGTTCTTCAGAAACAAAAAGCCTTTCTTTTGGTATGGAAAGATGCACTTTTGCTTCCAATACTTTATCCATAGTAGCAATTGTATTGCCAAGTTCACCTTGAAGTGCCCTTTGGTAGTCAACATTTTGCATAAATTCTGTTTTACCAAAGCTGGATTTATCAAATAGCTCAAAACCTGCTGCAGGTGGTGTTTTTGGTAAACCTTGTTCTGCAAGCATCATTCTAGCATTATAGACATTTTCTTGTGGCACCTCAATAGATGTGCCGTTTACTCTGAAAGGAACTGACTTTTGACGAAGTTGGTCTGAAACTGCCTGAACATCTTCTTTTGCCATATCTGTATATAATGGTTTATAGGCTGGTTTATTTGCCCATAAAAGCAATACAGTTACAGCCGCTATTACAGCCACAGTAGCCGCACCGATTGATGCTTTCTGTAATGTTGTAAGTTTTGCCCAGATATCTAAAAATTGTGTGGATAAATTACGCACAGCCATTATGGTCGCTCCTATACTAATAAAATAAACTATAACTTTAAAGCATAGCACTCATATATGTAAATTTATTTCACTTAACTTCTACAAAAAAACTAATCTGTAAAATTAGTGATATATATTTCACTATATAAAATTTATTAAATAGTTACAAGTGTTTTTTTATGTTCTACACTAATTTTTACCACTTTATTTTGCTTATTTTATAACTATCTATTTTAACCTACAAAACTAACCCATTTTGTTATGAAAAAATCAATAGTAAAAAAATTATAAATTTATAATTTTAGTTGCACTATTTTACACAAAATCATACCATTCTATATTACACTATAATATAAATTTTTACTATTTTAATATTATTAATTTCATGCAATTTTAAAATAAATTTACAATATTTATCAATAAGTTATAAATATATTACAAATCATAACCTATATTAGCTTTATAAAAATATTATAAATTATATTATTTTTTATAAGTATACGCTTTATAACTTTATATTATTAAAATATCATAAAAACTATAAACATATAAATTTAATAGCAAAATATATAAGCTAAACCATAATTCATATTAACTTTTTAATATATTTATTTACCTTCTATGGTCCATTTCATATTTAAAAGCTCATCTACACCATCGCTAAAAAAATAAATAGTAAAAAATGCAGAGATTAAAAACACTATTAATAATATAATAGCAAAAATTTTATAATTAGTAGGAAGTTTCTGCCATAACTCTTTTAATAAAGGTGCTTCACCTTTCATATTAACTCCAAAGAAAATAATATTGTTAAATTTTTACAAAAAAAGATTAGAAGAATATGGTTAAAACCATATTACAGTAATATAAGGGAAAAGGTAGTAATATTTTTAAAAAAAATACTACTACACTTGTGTTTTAATAACTTCTTGATAAGCTGATAACAGTTTGTTACGGACTTCCATCATCATTTTAAGAGAAGTATCTGCTTTTTGCATAGCAATCATAGTATCATGCACATCAGTATTTTCGCCGTTTAAGGCTTGCTGAATAGCTTCTGTTGCGTTGTGCTGTGCAGAATCCACACTGCTAAGAGCTGTTTTTAAAATATCAGAGAAGCTGTCCCCTTCCACAACATTTGGTTGCTGTTGTGTGGAACTGTAATTTGTTTGCAGACTGTTTGGAAGTAAAATATCCAGTTTATTAATGTCAGCCATGTTTTGCTCCTATCTTTCTTATATATAATATATATGTTTTTCTATAAACTATCAATACATTTCTACAAATAGGAAAATATTGCCTTGCAAGATAATTTTTTCCTACCTATATACCTTTATGGGAAAAATTTTCCCTACTGCCTGCCTATTTCTAAAGCAGCTGTGGAAAGCTGTTTTGCAGACTGAAGTATACTTAAATTGGATTCGTATGCCCTAGCTGCTTCCAAAAGATTTACCATTTCTTCCACAGGGCTAATATTTGGCATAGCCACATAACCTTCCTCATTGGCATCAGGGTGGGTTGGATCATACTGAAGCCGTGGTGGTTTAGTGTCCTCATATATTTTATCCACCTGAACACCACCTTTATGTTCACCTTGCAAAACCTGTTTAAATATAACGTTTTTCTTTCTATATGGGCCGCCGTCCTCTGTTCTCGTAGTGTTAGCATTTGCCATATTTGAAGATAAAACACTCATTCTTATTCTTTGTGCAGAAAGCCCTGTTGCTGCTACATCTAATACGTCATAATAACTCATATTTCACCCCTTTCCTATTGTGGTTGTGTCTTAGTTAATGCAACAAGACCAGTTACTTTTTTACCTGCTATTTGAGAAAG
Organism: uncultured Mucispirillum sp.; assembly: GCA_937890655.1. GTDB lineage: Bacteria > Chrysiogenota > Deferribacteres > Deferribacterales > Mucispirillaceae > Mucispirillum. The sequence goes on from CALADT010000157.1 coordinate 5,850, forward strand.
CATTTTATACCTTAACTCAGCATCTGCCTGCTGGCTCATTTCATAATCCATATTTACATCATTACCGTCATTTCTAATAGATGGATTGTTTTGGAAACGAACTAAAGTTCTTGGGTCTAATTCGTCCATACCAGTTGGCATGTGCATAGCATTTGTCCTTTTAAGAGGCATAGGATTTCTTTCATTTGAGTAGTATTCATCCATAACTTCATTAAATACTAACTTAACTGCTTTATATTTTGGAGTATCTTGATTCGCAATATTTCTTGATATACCATTGTTTTTTACTGATAAAGTATCAAGAGCAAAGTTTAAATCATTTACTTTTGTTTTATCAAAAATTCCTATCATTTCACACCTCTTACTAAATCTAGTAGCAATATAAATGCCACTTTTAAATCCACTTTTAATTCACTTGATTTAATTGTAGCAAAAAGTGTGCCAAATATTATTTATCTTTTTTATGCTGTCTTGTCATTGTAAATGATTTTTCATAAAATATTAAAAGTGGTATAGTAACACCTACTGCAAGGGCAGTTATAATAGAAATTGATATTATACCATTATCAAATATATTAATAATAAGCTCCTGTTTTGCTGCAAGCTCATCTATTTTACCATAATTTACAATGGCTAGAATTGTTTTATAAGCATATAACCCTGGAATCATAGGTAAAAGTGCCGGAAAAGATATTACTTCCATAGAACATCTTAATTTATTTGCAAAATATATCCCTAAAAATCCAATAATAAGTGCTGCATAAAATGTGGCAATAGAAAGGCCTATACCGTATTGTGCTATAATAAAATATCTAAAACCTCTACCTGCTGCTGCTAAAATAGCAGTAAATATTATTAAACGTTTAGGAGGGTCGCTAATTAAGGCAAAACCAACAGCCGCCATAGCTGCAAAAACTGCTTCTGTAAGTGATGAAAGTAATATATCCATTATAATAACCACCCTGTGAGAGATAATGTAGCATAAAGGCCTATGGATATACATATTACTAATATCATAGCACTAACACCTCTTGCTATACCTGTCATAACATGACCGTCTAATATATCTGTTACTGAATTAATTATATGAACTCCAGGGATTAAAAACAATACACTTGTGGATATTGCCACATCAAGGGTATTTGTATTTATTAAATATGAGCCTATAAGATATGAAAAAAGCGAGGCCGTAAAAGATACGGCAATAATCATAGCACGCACATCAAAATTAATTTTCACCAAATAAAGACGCAGGGAAAAAGCAATAATTGTAGATAAAAATACAATAACCATAGAATGCAAATCACCACCAAAAAGCTCGCAAAAGGCTGCTATGGCTAATGATGCGAAAAATAAAACTACCACATTTGATGAATGGGCGTTTGATATAATATCATTATATTTTTCTTTTATATTTTCAAGGGATATATCTGTGTCATAAGATTCCCAACTTAAAGCACTTAATTCGTTTACAATACTTAAACTTAAATGGGGTGGTTTTTGGTGCCGAACATAAGTTATCCTTTGGGAATAGTCATCAGGTTTATGAACTGTCATGGTAATATTACGCTGGAAAATAGCTATTGCAGTTTCATAACCAAAAGAATTACATATTCTTGTAACATTTCTTACTGTCCTTTCTGTATTTGCTCCAGAACGCATTAACATAACAGCATAATCAAGTAAAAAATTACTTAATTCTTGAATATTTGCCTCTTTCATTACTGCCTCAATTTATAATAGTAAGAGTTTTTTTATAATACTATACTCCACATTTGTCAACACATTAATAGATTATTTTAATATAACGCTACTATATTTTATAATATTATGTAGTGATTTATTATTTTTTATAAATTTTATTTTAAATTAATAATAAAATAAGCTATAATAAATAACATTTTATAGTATAAGATAACAAATTGACTATTGCATACTATATGTATTTAGTATATATTTAAGTATGATTTTCTAATTTTCGTGAGGATAGAATGTTTTTTGCTAAAAAAACCTATACAGTAACAATTAAAGATAAAGACAAAGATATTACATTACAGGCAAAATCAGGCACTAATTTATATAAACTTCTTCTTGAAGAAAACGTTATAAACCCTACATTATGTAACGGTGCCGGCCAGTGTGGTAAATGTAAAATAAAAATGATGGGTAATAACATACCAAAACCTGTATATAAAGAAACCTTAAATCTTGCAAAAGTAAATATTGATGCAGGGTTTCGCCTTGCCTGTCAGCAAATTATTAAAAAAGATATGGTTATTGATACAGGGGAAATGTCAAGGCCTGCTAAATTTTTTATATCTGAACAAAAAAATAAAATAGAAAGTATTGAAAACAAAGAAAATAATCAAGAAAATATAGAAGAAAATAATGAAAATTCACCTTTTATAGATGATACGGTGTCTATAAATGATTTTAATACAGATGCCACCACAATGCCTTCATTTGATATAAGAAAAGAAGAAGGACCCTCAGACGGTATATTACTTGTGCAACAAAGAACAGGTATAAGATATTTTTGTTACTCAGCAGCTCTTGATAATATTGTTTCAGAAGGGGTATATCCTAGCACTGAACCTTTAAGAGATATAATAGATAACGATATGTTGCCGGATTTCTTATACTCTCAATTAAAAATAAGAGATATTGAACGTGTAATGGTGCTTATAGAAGGTAACGATAGTTACGGTGCTGAAACAAAAATGGATATGTTTAGGTATTTAAGCTTTGAAATAGGCACTCAACAATATGAAATGATTATGCCAAGAGGTAGCAAAAGTTATGATATTACCCACTTTTTTAGGCTTTTAAATGTGGATAAAAATAACCAGCTTATTTTTTCTCTTGATATGCTAAATAGAACCCATTATGCAACACCTAAACTATTTACAGATATGCATTTTCCATTTTTAAGAAATAATAACCTTGTGGCTGTAAAACCAAGGGGGCTAAACCCTATTACTTCCTTTAATGATAATTTAGAGCCTGCAAGCCGTGAAAATAAAGAAAAAGATATTGACGGAATAAGCCTTACAGCACTTTTGCAGGCTGTAAAAATTATGCTTAAAAATGGTATTATTAATAGTAAATTTAAACTAAAATCACGTATGGAACTTTCAAAAGCTAATGTGCCTTTAAGCTATTCTGTAAAAATAACAGGTGGCGATACTCCTAACGGATTTTACCTTTATAGAGATAGGTTTTCTGAAATTATATTAACTCAAGATGAGCTTAATGAAATATACCAAATACGCTCCTATATCCGTGCTGTTATAGACTACACAAGGGACTATATAGGGGTGGTAGACGGGCTTATATTCTATACTTCCCAAAGCCATAACGATTTAATTAATTTAATGATAGAGCTTGATTTTATTCCTAAAGAATTAAATAATAAAGTGATTTATAGGCCAGGGGAAGCAACTGTTCAGGCCATAAAATTATTTAAAGAAAAAGATATACCAACATTTTTAAATCTACATTTTAATAATATAGGACGTATAGATTTATTAGATGATAACAACTTCCAAAAAACGGCTTCTGCTAACTTTTTAGAAGTATAAATATAAGGAGATTATTAATGAGTAACCCCGTTTTATCAGAAAATGCCTTTAGAAAAGCAATAACAGACCATAACCAAAAAACTATGACCTTAAACGGTGCTATATTTAAAACATTTGTATTGCTTGCTATTTTTATATTAACGGCAATGGTTGTAACTTCTAAAATGGATATGTACCTAATGGAAGAAATATTTACATCAAAAAAATATTTATTGTATGGCACTTTAATTGCAACTATTATAATAGCTTTTATTATATCTTTTAAACCAAATACTGCTCCAATTCTTGCACCTGTATATGCTATAATTGAAGCAATACCTGTTACACTTCTTTCCTTAATGATGAATAGTATGTATGAAGGCATTGTTGCCCAAGCTGTTACATGCACTGTACTTGTATTATTTGTTATGCTTGTTTTATATAGAACAAGAATTATTAAAGTAACAGACAAGTTTAAATCTGTTGTTATTTCTGCTTTATTTACAATTTCTATATTCTATTTAGCTATGTTTATTATGTCCATATTTGGCATAAGGTTGG
>CALADT010000158.1 GCA_937890655.1 uncultured Mucispirillum sp.
ACCTTTCATTTGCTTTATCACTTGCTGATAAAGTGTGTAATTTTGAAGGCGATGTTAGTTATTTACTAGAAAATTTAACAAGTATGCCACATAGAACAGAGTTAGTAGCAAGCATAAATGGTGTAGAATGGATAAACGACTCTAAAGCTACAAATGTAGATTCTGTTTTAACAGCATTAAAAAGTATTGAAAAACCGTCTGTTTTATTAATAGGTGGTAGAGATAAAAAAAGTGATTATTCCCCACTTGCAGAGCTAATAAATAATAATATTAGTAAAATTTATTATTTTGGAGAAGCTGCAGATTTAATTAAAAATCAGTTAAGCCCATTACTTAACAATGTGGAAGAAGAAAGCTATAAAACATTAAAAGAATGTGTAAAATATACAGCAGAAACATTTAAAAAAGGGACTGTTATTTTATCTCCTGCATGCACAAGTTTTGATGAGTTTAAAAGCTACGAGCATAGAGGGGAGCAGTTTAAAGAGTATGTGTTTGAATATGCTGGGGGAAGTAAATGATAAATATAAGGGATTTACGTTTTCAAATACTTGCAACATGTGCATTATTATTAATGATAGGGCTTATATTTATATATAATACCAGTGCAACACAGGCTTTAAGGCTTGGAAAAAGTGAATCATACTTTTTTATAAAACAGTTTATACATATTATTTTAGGTTTTGGTGTATTATATTTTGCATATAAAATACCACTAGAACTATACAGAAAATTTGTTATGCCAATATTTTTTATAACATTAATAATGCTTATAATAGTATTATTTATGCCTGGAGCAAACGGTGCTAAAAGGTGGATTTATTTACCTTTTGTATCGTTTCAACCGTCAGAATTGGCAAAATTTACTGTGGTATTATATTTAGCCCATTATTTAGATAAAAAGACGGATAAAATGTGGGACTTTATGAAAGGTTTTTTACCTGCTACATTACTTGTGGGTATATTAGCAGCTTTAATTATAATAGAGCCTGATTTTGGAACTACTACGTTAATAGTAGTTGTAGCATTTACTATGTTTATAGTAGGTGGCGCAAGGCTAACACATATTTTTGGTATAATAGGTATTGTGTTACCTGTATTAATTGCTGCATTACTTGCAGGTGAGTATAGGAAAGCAAGGCTATTAAACTTTTTAGACCCATGGCAGGATCAGTTTGGAGTAGGCTATCAACTTATACAAAGTTTAGCTTCTGTGGGAAGTGGTGGAGTATTTGGACAGGGGTTAGGTTCATCTATCCAAAAACTTTTATTTTTACCAGAAGCACATAACGACTTTATATATGCGATTATAGCAGAAGAAACAGGGCTTATTGGTGCAAGCATTGTATTTTTAATAATAGTTTTTCTATTTAGAAAAAATATACAGGCAGCATTTTTACATGAAGATAAGTTTAAAAGGCTTTTAGTTTTTGGGCTTTCATTTTTAATTTTTGTTCAGAGCTTTGTGCATGTGTTTGTAGTGCTAGGGCTTTTACCTACAAAAGGGCTAACATTACCATTTGTATCATACGGTGGTTCTGCTATTATTGTAACTATGTTTTTTGTAGGTGTAATATTAAGATCCATTGAAGAGGTTGTGCAGGAATGAAAGTAGTATTTGCAGGTGGTGGAACAGGCGGGCATTTATACCCAGCTATCGCCATAAGTGAGCAGTTAAAAAAACATAATATAGAATTTTATTTTATGGTATCAAATAGAGGTATTGAAAGAAATATTTTAACACCTTTAAATTACCAGTTTGAAGAACAAAATGTTACGGCTTTTATGGGTGTATCTTTAAGTGGTAAAATAAAAGCTATAATAAATATGATAAAAGCATCAAGCAGAGCTTTTAAAGTAGTAAAAAAAGGCGATAAAGTTATATTAACAGGTGGTTTTGCAGCAGCACCTTCTGCTATTGCAGCTATTTTAAAAGGCTGTGATTTATATTTACACGAACAAAATAGCGTTATGGGGCTTGTTAATAGAATATTTGCAAAATTTAGTAAAAAAGTGTTTTTATCATTTGAACATAGTAAAAACGCAAAAGGAAATACAATTATAACAGGTAACCCTGTGAGAGAAGTTTTTTATAGTAAAGAGCAGAAAAAAGATTTTACTAATAAACTTTTAATATTAGGTGGTTCACAAGGAAGTAGAAAAATTAATAAACTTATATCATCATCTATTGATGAAATAATAAGTTTAGGTTATAATGTTTGCCACCAATGTGGAAAAAAACTTTATGATGAAACTCTTGAAATGTATGGGGAAAAGTTAGAACAATATAAAGATAAGCTAGAAGTTAAACCATATATTAATGAAGCAGTGGAAGAAATGGCAAAAGCTGATATTATTATTTCAAGATCAGGAGCGGGAGCTGTTTTTGAAATAAAAGCATTAAAATGCCCTGCAATATATATACCGTTTGCAGGAGCCAGCGAAAACCACCAATATTATAACGCACTTTCTGAAAAAGAGCATGGCAGATGTGTTATTATTGAAGAAAAAGATGCAAATACTTTAGCATTGACTACGGCTTTAAAAGAAATGAAAGAAAATATTGAAAAATATAGAAATAGTTTTGAAAAAGAAACAATTAAAAGCAGTGAATTAATATTTAAAGAGCTAGAATTAGTATAGAGAAAGTAATGTGGAGTGAACAGTGAATAGTGTATTTGGTAGGTTTTCCCATATTCATTTTGTAGGTATCGGTGGTATCGGTATGAGTGGTATTGCTGAAGTATTACACAATATGGGGTTTAAAGTAAGTGGTTCTGATATTAGTGAGAACGCTAATGTTAAAATGTTAAAAGATATGGGTATAAATATTTTTATAGGCCATAAAGAAGAAAATATAGATGGTGCTGATGTAATAGTTTACACAAGTGCTGCAAAAGATGATAACCCTGAGCTTATGAGAGCAAGGCAGGAAAGAAAACCTGTTATTAAACGTGGTGAAATGTTATCTGAATTAATGCGTTTAAAATATGCTGTTGCTGTTGCTGGCTCTCATGGGAAAACCACTACCACATCTATGGTGGCAGAAATAGTAAAGGCAGCAAAATTAGACCCTACTATATTAATAGGTGGCAGGCTAAATAGTACAAATAATAACGCAAGTTATGGAAAAAGTAATATTATGGTAGCAGAAGCAGATGAAAGCGATAGGTCATTTTTAATGCTTTACCCTTCCATTGCTATTATTACTAATATAGATTATGAACATATGGAAAGTTATAAAGATTTTGATGATGTAAAATCCAGCTTTGCAGAATTTGCTAATATGGTGCCATTTTATGGAACATCAGTATTATGTATTGATAATAATAATGTGGCAGATATTATACCAAATATTACAAAAAGGTTTATAACATACGGCACAAAAGCACAAGCAGATATAAGGGCTGTAAACATTGTAAAAGACGGTTTTAGTGTATCATATGATGTGCAAAAAGACGGGGAAATTTTAGGGCATATTGAAATTATGCTTCCAGGGGACCATATTGTATTAAACTCACTTGCTGCACTAACTGCTGCTATGGAAATGGGTATTGATTTTAGCATAATAGAAGAAACATTAAGAAACTTTTCTGGTGTGCAAAGAAGAATGTCTATACGTTATAAAAGCGATGAGTTTATTGTAATTGATGATTATGGCCATCACCCAACAGAAATTACAACAACTTTAAAAGCTGTAAGAGAAGCTAGAAATTCTAGCCAAATTATTGTAATCTTTCAGCCACATAGATACAGCAGAACACAAAATCTTATGAACGATTTTGCAAAATGTTTTATGGATGCAGATAAATTATATATTACAGATATATATGCAGCATCAGAAAAACCAATAGAAGGGATAGATGCACAAAGGTTAATACAGGAAGTGCAAAACCATGGTTTTAAAAATGTATCATATTTAGAAAACTTAAACGATTTTTTACCGTTACTTAATAATGAGAAAAATACTATTGTATTAACTTTTGGTGCTGGTAGTATTACTAATTTTTCATTTGTAGTGGCAGATTATTTAAAAGAAAGGGGTATGTAATGGATAAAAATACAAAAATATGCGTTATATATGGTGGTTTAAGTGCAGAAAGAGAAGTTTCTCTTAAAAGTGGTAAAAATATGGCAGATGCACTTATTAAACATTACCCTAATACTACATTAATTGATGCAGATTATACTTTGGCAGAAAAATTAAGCAATATAAAACCTGATTTATGTGTAATAGCACTTCATGGCACATACGGAGAGGACGGTTGCGTTCAAGGTATGCTTGAAATGATGGGTATCCCTTATACAGGAGCAGGTGTAGCAGCTAGTGCTGTGGCTTTTGATAAATTACTTGCAAAACATTCTTTTATAGATTATGGGCTTAATACTCCAAAATATACAATATTAAGCGAAGATAGTAATAAAGCACCGTTTATGCCTTGCGTTGTAAAACCTGCAAGACAAGGTTCAAGTATAGGTGTTACTATTGTAAAAGAAGAGAAAGATTATATTAAGGCAGTAAAAGAAGCATTTAAATATGATGATAAAGTAATATGTGAAGAATTTATAGAAGGTAAAGAGCTTACTATTCCTGTTATGGAGGGGGAAGCCTTCCCACCTATTTGGATAAGGCCAAAAAAAGGTTTTTATAACTATGAAAATAAATATACTGCTGGTATGACTGAATATTTATTAGATACAGGTTTAAGCCCTGCAAGAATAAGAAGTTTAAAAAAATTAGCAGAAAAAGCATATAAAGCATTAGGTTGTAGGTCTATGGCAAGAATTGACTTTATAGCAACTGATAGAAAGTTTTATATAATAGAAGTAAATACAGTTCCTGGAATGACAGCTACATCACTTGTGCCAAAATCTGCAAGTAAATTAGGTGTATCATTTGAAGAAATTGTAAAAAGAATTGCAGAGAGTGCATCTCTTGATAATAAAAAATAAGGGGCTAAAAAGGTAATGAAAGGCGGCATTATCAAGTTAATATTTCTTGCTATTATAGTTTTTGGTATAGGGTTTGGTTCTGCAACTGTTGTTGGGAAACTAAAACAAACTCAAGTGTTTACTATAAAAAGCGTAGAAGTAAAAGGCGTTATAAACGCAGACAGGGAGGCTATTAAAGAAATAGGTGCAAAGTTTATTGGACTTAATCTTTTTGACAGCAGACTAAAAGAAACTATTATTTCTAAAGACCCATGGGTGCAAAAAATTCAGGCAAGTAAAGTTTTGCCTAATAAAGTAAACTTAATAGTTTATGAAGAAAAAGCACTATTTGGTTTTAAAAATAATAATAACAGGTGTTTTGTGTTTACAGGCAGTGGAAAAGAGATGCCTATACAGTGTAATAATATAAATATTGTTGCAAAAAACAAAATACATATTGATAATGCAATGAAATTTGCAGTTATTCTAGAAAAAATGCCAGAGTTAAGAACAAAAAATATTGTATTAAAAGATTATAGTTTTGAAGTAACAACTGATGAAGGTATTATGCACTGCCCATATAACTATGACTTATTACAATATAATCTAGCATTATATAATGATAGAATAAAAGCAAGATATAAAAAAATAGAATATGTTGATTTAACAATAGATAAAAGAATATACGTAAAGGGGGTGCTTCATGCCTCATAAAGATAATATATATGTTGGGCTAGACATAGGAACTACAAAAATATGCACTGTTGTTGCAAGGTATAATGCAGAAGGTGGTATTGATATTATAGGTCTAGGCTCTGCACCAAGCACAGGTATTAGAAAAGGTGTTGTAGTAAATATTGACTCTACTGTAAAAGCCATTAAAGAATCTATTACTATGGCAGAACGTATGAGTGGTGTTACTGTAAAAAGTGTATGTGCTGGTATTGCAGGTGGGCATATAGAAAGCTATAACTCAAGAGGTGTGGTAGCTGTTAAAAGTGGCGAAGTTACACAAAACGATATACAAAGGGTATTAGAATCAGCATCGGCTGTGAATATACCAATAGGTTATGAAGTTCTACATATTATACCACAGCAATATATATTAGACGGTCAAGATGAAATTAAAGACCCAATAGGTATGAGTGGTGTTAGGCTTGAAGTGGAAGTGCATATTGTAACAGGTGCTGTATCTTCTGCAACTAATATTACAAAATCATGCTCCAAAGCAGGTATAATAGTTGAAGATATTTACCTTGAACAACTTGCATCATCTGAAGCAGTATTAACAGATGAAGAAAGAGAAATAGGTGTATGTTTAATTGACGGTGGTGGTGGCACTACTGATATGGCAGTTTTTAATAAAGGTGCATGTTACCATACAGCAGTATTGCAAATAGGTGGTAATAACTTTACTCGTGATTTAACATCAGGGCTTTCCACATCAGAATCAGAAGCTGAAAAAATAAAAATCACAGAGGGTTGTGTATTAACTGACCTTGTGGCACCTGATGAAGTTATAAGTGTGCCTTCTGTTGGTGGTAGAGCACCAAGAACCATATCAAAATCAGTTATGGCACAAATATTACAGGCAAGAGCCGAAGAAATATGCGAATTATTTTTAGGGGAATTTAAAAATAAAAAATTAATGGATATGCTTGCAGCAGGTGTAGTTATGACTGGTGGTATATCTAACTTTAAAGGTATGGAAGAACTTGCGTCTAGCATACTAGGTTTAAGTGTAAGAGTTGGGCGTCCTGTAAATATAGGTGGTTTGGCAGACCAAGTAACAAACCCAATTTATGCAACAGCTGTTGGGCTTGCAAAACTACATGCTAAAAATGGGCATTCTCAAAACATTATCTCCACAGGTAGTGAAGAAAGCACATTTAAGCAAGTAGGAGAAAGAATGAAAAGCTGGTTAAAAGAGTTTTTCTAAAATATAAAAATAATTTTTAAAAAATATAAAATATAAAATATAAAAGCCTATGTTACGTTTTAGGCGGAATATGAAACATAGGCGGAAGGGGTTATTAATGGACGATTTATTTATTGATGAACAAATACCTTATTCTGAAGGCGCGGTGATTAAGGTTGTTGGTGTTGGAGGTGCCGGTGGTAATGCTATTGCCAATATGGTTAGAGAAAATATTGGTAAAGTGGAGTATATTGCTGTAAATACTGACGCACAAGCATTAAAAGCAAGTGGTGCTAACACATCTATTTTAATTAGTAAATTAGGTTTAGGTGCAGGTGGTAGGCCTGAAAAAGGTAAAGAATACGCACTTGAATCTATTGATGAAATTAGAAACAGCATAAAAGGTGCTGATATGGTTTTCATTACCTGTGGTATGGGTGGTGGAACAGGAACAGGTGCTGCCCCTGTTATTGCTGCTGAAGCAAAAGCATCTGGAGCCTTAACTGTTGCAGTAGTTTCTACTCCACATACAACAGCAGGAAGTAGAAGAATTAATATAGCTAAAGAAGGTTTAGCAGAGCTTATTAACTATGTTGATTCATATATTATTGTTCCAAACGACGGTATGCAGGATGCAGGGCATAAATTAACACATAAAGAAGCATTAAGAATGGCTGATGATGTTTTACGTCAAAGTATTCAAGGAATATGCGAAATAGCAAGTAACGGAGGCCATATTAACATTGACTTTGCAGATGTTAGAACAGCTATGGGACAACAAGGTAAAGCAGTTATGGGTATAGGAACAGCAACTGGTGAAGCAAGAGCAAAACAAGCTTTTGAAAACGCGTTAAAAAGCCCACTTTTATCTGATACAAGCATTAAAGGTGCTTATGCAGTATTAGTTAATATTTCAGGCCATGAAGATGACTTATTAAATGATGAAGTAACAGAAATCCAAGCGTTAGTTTACGAACATGCTGGTAATGATGCTTTAATTATTGACGGTATCGGCTATGATGATAGAACAGACGGTTCTATATCTGTAACTATTGTAGCAACTGGTATTAATAACGGTAAAAATGTGGATAACTTAACAAAAGTTGGCGATATTAAAAAAGCAAAACCAACAGGTGCTATTGTAACAAATATGCAGGAAAAACTTAAAAAAATCTCAAAAGAAGACCATAACTTACAAGGTATTAGTAACAGGTTAAACGAAGATTATTTTGAAATACCTACATATTTAAGAAAACAATCTGATTAATATAGAACCATAATTAATAATGAAAATAGTCCATTTAATAAACGTGCGGTGGTTTAATGCTACCGCATGGTATTCTTTACGGTTAATAGAAAGTGGATTATTACAAGGTGATAAGATGGCCGTTGCTGGCCTGCCTGATTCCCCTGTAATACACAAAGCCAAAGAAATGGGTGTGGAAGTATTAGAGGCTCCTTTTACTTCTAACAATATTTTTGCATTTTTTTCTAATCTAAACAAAATCCATAAACTTATTAAGAAAATAGATGCAGAGGCACTGGTATGCCACAGGGGTGAAATGTTTTGGATAATAGCCCTTGATAAATTTATTTTTAGAAGAAAATATAAACTTATTCGTGTAAGGGGTGATGTTCGCCCACCGTCAAAAGATATTTTTAGCAGGTTTACCCACAATATAGCATGTAATAAAATCATAACATCAGCTCAATTTATAAAAGACTTTTTTATTAATAATGTAAAATCAAAAGAAAGCCATGTAAAAGTAATATATGGTGGTGTTAATAGGGATTTATTTTATGAAGATAAAACAAAAGGTCTGCAAGTTAGAAAAGCATATAATATAGCAGAAAATGATTTTGTAGTGGGTATAGTTGGCAGGTTTGATGAAGTAAAAGGGCATAAAATATTTTTAAAAGCATGTGGCATAGCTTATAAAAATGGTATGAAGGATTTAAAAGTTATTATTGCAGGTTTTCCTGAAGGTATATCTAATGATAGTATAAAAGCTATGATAAAAGAAAATGGTATAGAAGATATTTCTATAATAACAGGCAGAGTCGAAGATGTTACAGCTGTTATTAATGCTTGTGATTTAGGTGTTATATCATCATTAGGTAGTGAAGCAATATGTAGGGTTGCTATGGAGTTTATGGCATGTAATGTAGGGTGTGTATCTAGTAACGCTGGAGTATTACCGGAAATAAT
>CALADT010000159.1 GCA_937890655.1 uncultured Mucispirillum sp.
TAAAAGGTTTCCCTGAAGCTATTAATACAGTATTTCCCAAAACAAAAGTACAGCTCTATTTTTTTATCCTGATAAAATAAGAAAAGTTATTTATACTACTAATACTATTGAATCATTAAATATTGTTATTAGAAAATGTTAATAATAAAAAATATTTCCTGATAATCAGGCTGCTTTTAAAGCTGTTTTCTTAGCTATAAAACAGGCTTCTAAAAAATGGAACATGACTATCAGAAACTGGAAGCCTGCTTTAAACAGTTTTGAGATGGAATAGGACATTAAACGGTTTACACAAAATTTGATACAGGCTCACTACCTATAATTATTTTTATTTTATTTTATGCTTTTTTAAAATATGTGTCATTATTATATACTTCTTTTGTGATGATATTTTTTTCAAGTAGTATATTTAATGTTTTTTCTATTTCATAAATATCTTTACCAAAAACCCCCGCCATATCCATAATAGTGCAGGGACGCATTTTTAAAAGTGATGGTATTAAGTCTATAAGTAATAATGATTTAGAGTTGGAATAAACTTGATTAAACCCACTACATACTTCTGCTTTTATATTATTTTTTATAAAATATTTTGCAGTTTCAAGTAAAAATTCATCATCTACACCTACTGTATCTTTATAGGAAGGTGGTCTATGGATTGTGCCTAATTGAACTTTATCTGCTTTTATATTTTTTAATACAGTAACTAATTCTGATATATTTTCATGGCTATCATTAATATTTTTACAAAATAAAATTTCCACAAATAACTTCCCTTTATATTCATGGGAAAATTTTGTTAAAGAATTTATAATTTTATTTAATTCAATACTTTTTTCTGGGAGATTTATTTTTTCAAAGGCAGAAATTTCTGCACCGTCTAAACTAGGAACTACAATATCAAAATCTAAAAGTGTGTTATAAACATCATCCATATATATGGTAGTAGTATTTGTAAGTATTGCCACAGGTTTATTTGTAACTTCTTTTACTCTTTTTAAAATATCATGGAGTTGTGAGTTTAGTGTAGGCTCCCCTGCACCTGTAATTGTAACAACATCAAACATATTATCAAAATTATGGATATTAGAACTTAATTCCTGTATTATTTTATCAGCTTTATAGTATGGCTTTCGTTCCATAGTTAATGCTTTAGTTTTACCAACTTCGCAATAAAGACAGTCCAAAGAACATATTTTTGAAGGCACCACATTTATACCTAATGACCTACCAAGACGCCTTGATGGCACAGGGCCGAAAATATATTTTAATTCACTCATTTTCCACCAATTATAACTATTAATATAATATTTATTTTACCATATACTCCATTATCTTAACAAGAGTAAATATTATTTAATTTATATAATTTTCTTAAAAATATCATTTAAGTATTTTTTATATAATCCGATTAAGTATGTTATGGAAAACAAAGGCAAAATGATTGATAAAATATTAAAAGATTTTATTACAGAAGAAACAAAAGCTACGGATATGCGTATATTATCCATACGCCACTTTTTAGCCACATTAAACAAAGCCGTTGATAAGTATTTGGAGGAATCAGAGGATACTTATGAAAACGAAGATAAAAAACGGCTTGTTACAATGCTTGACGATATGGCAGAAATATACCGTAACGAAATATCTGACCTGCTTTTAAAACGTGGTAAACTGCAACATTATGTAGAATTATTTAGTAAAGATGTGAAAGCACCAGTAAGTAATACAGAAGTAAGTAGTATTAATAAAGTTACTTCATCAAATAACTATATAAACTAATAAATTAACCATTATATATAAAGCTATTTGTTACATACCGTTGTTAGCTTTTTCACTTTCATACCATTTTTCAATAGACTCTTTTTCTACTAATAATTTTGCTAATGTCCCTACATAATCGTATTCAAAATCATGCCTTGCATTTTGCTCTAATGATTCACATAATTTTCTAAAGCTTTCAAACCCTAAATTGGCAGATGAACCCTTTAACTTATGGCCTACTTTATGGATTTGTGGTTTATTTAATTGCTCTACTGCTTCTTTAAGTAAAGGCATTTCATCATTTACTGATTTAACAAAAACACCTATTAAATTAAAAACTATATTTTCATCAATACCGCCGCCTAAAAAATCTACTACCTGCTTAATATCATAATTAAATTCGCTCATAAAACACTTCCTAAATAAAACTATTAACTTAATTATAAATATTTTTATTTAATAAGCAACAATTTTATAAAAAAATATTTTTTTCTACATAATAAATATAAAATATAAAGATTTTTTTGTCGTTTGTCAAACAATGTCGTATGGCGACACTATTTGACGTATACATATTGTAAAAAAATTGAATAAAGTAATAAAAAAAATAAATAAATATTAAGTTAGTTGTAGACAAATAAAAATAATAAACTTAATATAAGGTTTAGGTGATGTATGGAAAATTTAGGTAAACTTATTTTAACAGCAAGGAAATTAAATAATATTGGCAGGTGGGCTAATGAGTTTTTACATCAACGTTCATCTGTTGCAGAGCATTCCTTTTCTGTTGCACAAATAGCACAACTTTTAGGTGTGTTAGAAGAAAGTCATGGTCTTGAAATTAACTGGCAACGGTTATATAGAAAAGCATTAAACCATGATATTCCAGAAGCTGTTATGGGTGATGTTATTAGCACTACTAAAAATTCTAACCCAGAAGTGAAAAAAGCACTTAGTTTGGTGGAAGAATCTTTAGTTGAAGATAATATACTAAATTATATTGAAGAACCATTTAAAACTATTTATAAAGAAATAATTTTTGATGGGAAAGATGAAACCATAGAAGGTAAAATATTATCAGCTGCTGATAATATTGATGCATTAATGGAATGTATTCAAGAAATAAAACTTTGTAACCGTGAACCATTTTTAGAAAAATACGGCTATATTCTTGATAAAATCAAAAGTATTGATTTATATTCATCATCTTATTTTGTGAAAAATATTCTTCCATACATTATTAATGACTGTCAGGTTTTAAAGGATATAGAATAGACAGTAGTAAATAAGGAGTTATTTATGAAGAAAGTATTGTTTGCTTTACTGGTTATACCTGTGTTACTTATTGGTGCAATAGGGTGTAACAAAAAAGATGAAACAAATAGTGGTAATTTAGCAAGTAGTAGCCCTGTGGAGTTATTAACTTTAGATGGCTACAATAAACTTATGGAACAATATAAAGGAAAAGTGGTTTTAGTAAACTTTTTTGGTTCATGGTGCCCACCTTGTAAAATGGAAACACCAGATTTTGTGGAAGTATATAACAAATATAAAGATAAAAATTTTGTAATTATAGGCATTGGTGTTGATACTAATGTGGAAGATATTGAAAAGTTTAAAATCGATTATAATATATCATACCCTGTATATCGTGGAGATAGGTCATTACTTGCCTATTTTCAAATAAACCCTATACCTGCTTCCTTTGCTTTTAATAAAGATGGTTCATTTATAGGTAATTTTACTGGGTATTTAAGTAAAGACATTGTTATAAAAATTGCTGAATTAGGAGAAAAATAATATGGAAAAAGTGTTTATATGTGGCCATAAGAACCCAGATACCGATTCTGTTGCATCAGCTGCAAGCTATGCTTATTTAAAAAATTATTTATATAATGATTATGAATATGTACCTATACGTTGTGGAACAGTTAATGACCAAACTAAATTTATTTTTCAAAAAGCAGACGCAGTTTTACCTGAATACATGAAAGATATTTACCCAAAAGTTATAGATAGCATGACTACAAGTGTGGTAACAGCAGAAGATAAAGACCCACTTTCTAAATTTATGCGTATATTAAGAGAAAAGAATCTTCGTTTTATGCCTATTGTAGGCCATGAAAATGAGTATATTGGTATGCTTGGTGTAAACGATGTTACAGAGCTATTTTTAAGAGATGATAGGGAAGCAAAACCAGAATTTACATTAAGGGCTGATACTTTACGCCGTTCATTAAGAGGAACAGTTTTAAATGTTGGCCAGCAAGAAGAATTTACTGCTTCTGTTGTTGTGGCTACAATGGCTTATGATGATTTTAATAAACATGTGGAAAGCGTTGCAGATGAAGAACATACACTATTAATTACAGGTAACAGGCAAAATATATTACAAGATGCTTTTAAAAAGAAATACCCTGCTATAATTATTGTAGGGTTAAGCGAAGAAGCATGTAAAAGTTTAGATTTTCAAGGGTATAAAGGTTGGGTATTTTATTCTCCTTTTGATTCTTCTCAAACTATAAGATGTGTAGAAATGGCTACACCTATTAGTAAATTATTAAATTATGTGGAACCTGCTGCACCATATGACTATGTGGATTCTGTGGCAGAAAGTATTAGTAAATCATCTACAAAAAGTCTGCCTGTTGTATCAGAAGGGAAACTTGTAGGTGTTATTACAGGCACAGATATTTTAAAAAGAAAACATGCAAAACTTATTATGATGGACCATAACGAACCAGCACAAGCTATTGACGGTGTTGAAACTGCTGAACTTGTAGAAATTGTGGACCACCACAGGTTAGGCACAATTAAAACAAGTAGTCCATTAACTTTTATTGCAAAACCAATAGGTAGCACATGCACACTTGTTTATCAGCAATATAAATTACATAAAGTTGAAATCCCTAAAAAAATAGCTTTCTTACTTTTAGGTGGTATTCTTAGTGATACAGTTATTATGAAATCTCCTACTTGCACAAAAGACGATGTAGAAGCAATAAATGACCTTGCATCTATTTGTGGAGTAGACCCTAATGAATATGGTGTGGAAATATTTTCTGCAACAGATAGCCTTACATCAAGAACAGCAAAAAGTATTGTAGGAACAGATTTTAAAATATTTGAAGAATACGGTGTTCGTTTTGGTATAAGTCAAGCAGAAACTGTTACACTAACACAACTTCCGGAAGTTATTAACGGATTAAAAGAAGAACTATTAAGTGTAAAAGAAAGTAATAAACTTGATTGGATGATGCTTTTAGTTACAGATATAATTAAAGAAGAAAGCCAGCTTATAACAACAGGTTTTGCACCGGCAGAGCAAATCTTTGCTTATAAAAAACTAGAAGATAACTTATTTCATTTACCAGGAGTTTTATCAAGAAAAAAACAACTTCTTCCTGAAATTTCAAGAATATTAGAAGAAATAAGCAAATAATATATAAGGGCTGTTTAAAACAGCCCTTTTTTCATAGTATAGTAATTTTAATAATTTATTTTATAAACTATTAACACTATATAATAAGTTATTTTTACTATTTTTATTTTATAATAATTTATAAGTTTTAATACATTATATATAATATGATAATTATTATTTTAAATTTTAAAGTCTGTAAAAAGTAAATTCTATGTTATCCCAATTTAAATA
>CALADT010000160.1 GCA_937890655.1 uncultured Mucispirillum sp.
TGGTTATAAATATGTGATGTGGTTACGGCTGCATAATGTTTTATAACAAGATTTTTTTCAAAAAGTTGAGATAAATATTGATGACTTTTTTTATTTCTTGCAAAAACCATAACCCCACTTGTGCCAGCATCAAGCCTATGGCATACTAAAACGTTACTACCATAATCATTACGAAGAATATCTATTAATGGTGTAACAGTATTATTTCTATCAGGTATAACATATACCATATGGTTTTTATTTAATACTATATAATTATTATCAATATAAATAGGTTCGTATATAAAATTTTCCATAGTTAAAACATATAATAAAATAATATTATCAAGTCAATAATAAATAATAAAGTAAATAAAATTATTGAAAAAAAGAGTGTATCATTGTATAAGTATAAAAAAAAATTAAGGATAAAACAATGATATACGGTAATTTAGAGGGTATACCTCAGAAAATAGTTAAGCAGATAGAAAAACTTGACCATAAAAAGTATTGATTTACTAAAACAACTATGTTCCTATTCTAAAGAAACAGGTAGACAGCTTGGGCTTTTAATTAATAGAATAGGAGTAGTGGAATATGTATTAATAGGTAATTATGATAGTATAATGATACCTGTGCTTTCTCGTTTTAAGCTAGCTCCAGGAAGGCTTAGAGGGTTAAGGTTAATACATACTCACCCAAAAGGGGACTCTTTAGACCATGATGATATGGCAGATTTAGCACTTCTAAGACTTGATAGTGTTTCTGCTGTATCCATTAATAACAATGGTTACCCAAATAAAATAGATACAGCTTATATTTTACCCCCTGAATTAGAAAAGAACGAAACAGCCTTTGGGTATTTAGAGGATAATGACCCATATAACCAAATAACAGATTATCCTTTATTTATAGAAGCACTAGATGATGAAATAGCCAAAAAAACGGCAAGTATGCATGTTGTTAAAGACGGAGAGTATGGCGTATTAACAGGTGTTTTTAAAAGTAAAGAAGAATGTGATATTTACCTTGATGAATTAGAGGAGCTTGCAAGAAGTGCCGGTGTAAATATTATTGCAAGAATACCACAAATAAAAAAGGATATCCACCCAAAATATATAGTAGGTCCAGGAAAACTAAGGGAAGCAGTTATTAAAGCACTACTAACAGGAGCTGAGTATATAATTTTTGATAACAGCTTATCTCCATCTCAATCAAGAGCAGTATCAGAATTTACAGAGTTAAAAATACTTGATAGAACACAATTAATATTAGATATTTTTGCAAAAAGAGCAAAAAGTAACGAAGGTAAAATAAGAGTGGAGCTTGCCCAATTAAAATATATTTTACCACGTTTAAATGTAAAAGATGACAGCCTTTCACGTTTAACAGGTGGTATAGGTGGCAGAGGCCCTGGGGAAACAAAATTAGAAATAGATAAAAGAAGAATAAGTGATAGAATAGCTTTTTTAAACGATAAATTAAAAAAAGCAGAGCAGTCAAGGAATACACAAAGAATACGTAGAGAAAAAAATTCTATACCTATTGTTTCTATAATAGGTTATACTAACGCAGGAAAATCTACATTACTAAACAGCCTAACAAAATCAGAAGTATATGCAGATAATCTTTTATTTGCAACATTAGATACATCAAGTAAAAGAATACGTTTTCCAAAGGAAAGAGATGTTATAATAACAGATACAGTAGGGTTTATAAGAGATTTACCACAAAACCTTGCAGGTGCTTTTAAATCAACATTAGAAGAACTTCATAATGCAGATATGTTTTTACATGTGGTAGATGTTAGTGATAAACACTTTAAAAAACACATTAAATCTGTTGAAACAGTATTAGAAGAAATGAACCTTATGGAAAAAGAACGTGTTTTAGTATTTAATAAAATAGATAAATTAAGCCAAGAAGAACTTGAAAAAATAGAAGAAGAATATAAAGGTGCTGTTTTTGTATCAGCCTTAAAAAGAAAAACATTTGATAATATGCTTATGAAAATAGGTTATTTTTTCTTTAAAGAGGGCATAGAAGGTTTTAATGACTAAAGCAGAAGATATATTAAAAAATAGAATAGAATATTTTAAAAATAAAGAATTTGAAAAAATATACGATATCTATAGTATAAATAGCGAATTTAAGCAGTATTTTTGTGATAAAGAAAGCTATAAAGAACATTTTTTTAAATTAATAGAAAATATTTTACCTGTTAGTATTGAAATTTATAAAGTTTTGTATAATAATAACAGTGCAGAAATATTATTTTTAGAAAAAGCAAAACACTTAGAAAGTGATAATATTATAAACTTTTATTCTAAAGCATATTTTATAATGGAAGAAAATATGTGGAAAATAATAAAAGAAGAAAGAGAAAGTTCAAACAATAAGGGGTATTGAATGAGAAAAATAATTATTACATTATTAGTATTAATAACAACAGTATGCAATGTATTTGCCCAAACTGATGAGGCAGATAAAAAAAGCACATTAAATAATAATGCTAAAAAAGGGTTTTTAGGAGTATTTTTCTTAGACAGCTACCCTGTTACAGGTTGTGAAATAATTAAAATGCGTCCTTCTGTTATACGTTCTACCACAGAGTTTAGAGCACCAGAAAGGGAAGAATTTAATAATAACAAAAACTTTAGTAAAATAATCCATACATACCAAGGTGATTTAATAACAGAAGCCCAAACAATAGCAGAAAAAGAGGGCTATAATGCCATAATAGGTAGTAAGTTTTATATTAATACGTATTATCAAGGTGTATCAAATTTAGGAGCAGTGGATGGAAATATCGGTTATGGTTTAGGTTCTATAACATATATAGGCCACCCTGTATTTATAATGTGTGAGGACCTTGCAGCTTCAGAATAATAAAAAATAACTGTAATCTAATTATAAAAATTGGTTACAGTTTTATTTATATATTAATATTACACATGAAATAGTCTATAAGTTTAAAAAAACTAATATTGAAGTGGCTTTAATAATAAAAAAAGCCTATTTTTTAATTTTATCTTGACAAATCCCCCCGTATATAATGCAAAAATTTTTTTTTCAATACGGGGAATTATGGTATTTAGTTCTTATACATTCTTAA
>CALADT010000161.1 GCA_937890655.1 uncultured Mucispirillum sp.
TAATAATCCCACTGGAAAATAACATAATATATTCTTGCACCTAATAGTGATGCAATAAAAACTATTATTATCATATTCTCAAGATATTCTTGTGCATAACCCATTTTCTTCATTTTCTTACTGGTAATATATAGGGTTAAAAGTAAAGCAATTATTATCATAAGACTATATATTCTTAACTCAAAACTGCCTATTTTAAAAAGATATGGCATCATAATCTGTTACTCCAAAAAATATAGTTTTTATAATTTTAATAAAAAATACTTATATGTCAAACAAAATATATTCATATTAATATATTTCTTATAAAATTTCATAGGTTTTAAAAAAATATAGCTTGACATTATAGAAATATTACACGACTTATCACATCGGCAAAAATAAGAGCTCGGCATGTTCCTGTTTTCAGGTGCTTAATCTTACCGGTGGTAGAAAAAACTAAAGGAGATTTAATATGTCGTATATTTCTATGAAAAGCCTGTTAGAAGCAGGTGTTCATTTTGGGCACAGAACTAACCGTTGGAACCCTAAAATGTCTAAATATGTTTTCGGTGCAAGAAATGGTATTTATATTCTTGACCTTCAAAAAACTGTTCAATGTTTTAATAACGCTTTTGAATTTACAAGAGATATGGCTAAACAAGGCTGTAACTTCTTATTCGTAGGCACTAAAAAACAAGCTCAAGACGCTATTAAAGCAGCAGCTGACCAATGCGGTGCATACTACATTAACAGCCGTTGGTTAGGTGGAACATTAACTAACTTTAACACTATCAAAGGTAGAGTTGCAAGACTTAAAGAGTTAGAAGAAATGTTCGCAACTGATTTTATTAAACGTTTCACTAAAAAAGAAGCGTCTAACCTTAAAAAAGAATACGATAAACTTGAGAAAAACTTAGGCGGTATTAAAGATATGAAAAATATCCCTGACGTTATGTTTATTGTTGATATTAATATGGAACAAAATGCAGTGCTTGAAGCACACAAATTAGGAATACCAATAGTTGCTATTGTTGACACTAACTGCAACCCAGAAATGGTAGATTTCCCTATTCCTGGAAACGATGATGCAATTAGAGCTTGCCAGCTTATTGCTAACAGATTAGCTGATGCTATTAACGAAGGCAGACAGTCAAGAGAAGATGAACTTGTGGGCGAAGTTAGAGAAGCAGCTGCAGAAGAAGATGTGGCAGATGATGAAATTGTTTCTATGGCTGAAGCAGAACTTGATGATATCCCTGAAGATGAGGTGAAATAATGGCTGAAATTACTGCATCTTTAGTAAAAGAATTACGTGAAAAAACTGGCGCCGGTATGATGGATTGCAAAAAAGCACTTTCAGAAACTGGTGGCGATTTAGAAAAAGCAATAGATTTTTTAAGAACAAAAGGGTTAGCTGATGCTGCTAAAAAATCAGGCAGAATTACTGCTGAAGGATTAGTTGTTAAATACTTATCTGATGATTTAAAAACTGGTGCTATGGTAGAAATTAACTGCGAAACAGATTTCGTTGCTAAAACTGATGATTTTATAAACTTCTCTAATGATATTTGTAAACTTATAGCTGATAAAAAACCGGCTGATTTAGACGCGTTAATGGGCTTAGAATACGAAGGCATTACAGTGGAAAAAGCTATTGCAGAAAAAGTTGCAAAAATTGGTGAAAATATTAAAATTCGCCGTTTTACTCAATACTCTACAAACGGTATGCTTGAAGCATATATCCACGGTGGTGGTAGAATAGGTGTTTTAGCAGAATTTGATAACGTTTCAGAAGGGGATAAAGGTTTAATAAAAGATATTGCATTACACATATGTGCATCTAACCCATTATGCGTAAGTGATAAAGATTTAGACCCTGAAGTTATTGCTCATGAAAAAGAAATCTATATGCAAAAAGCTAAAGAGTCTGGCAAACCAGATAATATTATTGAAAAAATAGTTGATGGCCAAATTAATAAATTTAAACAAGAATCTTGCCTTGTTAGTCAAAAATTTGTTAAAAATCCAGATGAAAGCGTTGCTAAAATCCTTGGCGATAAAAAAGTTGTTCGTTTTGTAAGATACCAACTTGGTGAAGGTATTGAAAAGAAAAAAGAAGATTTCGCTGAAGAAGTAAGAAAACAAGCTGGTTTATAAGAAATTTATAAACTTAAAAAATATATGCCCTGTCTTATGGCAGGGGATTTTTTTTATTTGATATTGTGGTATGACTCATAACATATTGGTACTTTTTATAACCTGTATTAATAAGGTTTTTATTTACTAATTAATCTTAAATAATCATATATAACTATCCATACTCTACTGTCTACTCTAAAAAAATGTGAAGAGTTTCTTTTGTTTATATATTTTTTACACCTTTTTTTAACAGATTCTTCGCTCAAGGCTTAGAATGACCTTGTTGTAACGTGGGTTATCACTTGCAAGTATTAATAATATTTTTTGGAATTATTTATTAAAAAATCTAAAACAATCACACAAAACTATCCATACTCTACTATCTACTCTAAAAAAATGTGAAGAGTCTCTTTTGTTTATATATTTTTTACACCTTTTTTTTAACAGATTCTTCGCTCAAGGCTCAGAATGACCTTGTTGTAACGTGGGTTATCACTTGCAAGTATTAATAATATTTTTAAAATGTAAAATTTTATTTTAAATTACCTTATTATTTAATATTCCTATAAGCATAATAAAACAAAACTACCATATAAATAACTTATTATTTATGAAATATATTAAGAAACCTAAAAACAATTAGATATATACCTATTCTATTTCTTCCATATGTTTTATAAATTCAGACAAGGGCATATTTAATGCAGTAGCTATTTTTTCTAGCACATTCAATGTGGGAGAAGAAGGAGTTTTACTTTCTAGCTTTTGTAAATATTTATAGTCAATATCTGACATTTCTGCTAACTTCTCTTGTGTCAACCCTTTCTGCTTTCTTAATCTTTTAAGTGTATTTGCAAATTTAATATTAATACTATCCATTATACATAGATACAAAAGAAAATTATATTTAACACCGTATATATAAGGTTATGAACATTAAACATATATGTTAAGGATAATAACACAATGTAAATATAAATATATTTTATATAAAACTTATTATGTTTATAATGTATATAAAGTTAATATTTATACTAATAATTATATTTATATTTCTTTAAAAGTTATTTTTATTTTAGATAATATTAGCTTTATTGGGTATAAGATTAGTTTTATATAAATTTATACAAATAATATAGGTTTTATTCTAAAAACTATATCCATTATTCATATCTAAATAAAAATAACCACTTAAATAAAAGGAGATTTTATGAAAATTATTTACTCATTAATGTTCTTTCTACTTTTTGTTTCTTATTCTTTTGCTCAATCAAATAGTGATTTACAAGCAAAAGTAAATAAGGACACTATTCCTGCTGTAAAAGAACGTATTCCTTCAACTTTTGGGTTTAAAGGGTTTGGTTACATTTCCACAGGTGTAACTGAAGATATTGGTAACGGTGGTGGTTTTGGTATTAATTTAAGGTTTAATATTAATAAGTATTTTGGTATTGGTGTTCAAGGGCTTTATACTAACGCTCAAGATAAAGCATATTACCACACTACTTCTAATATGTTTGATACAAGACTACTTCTTACTTTCCAAAAAGAAACAGCATATAACCAAAAAGGACTTGTTCCATGGCTTGATTTAGGTATGTCTGTTAATACAGGGGTTTTTAGTGTTTCTGGAGCTGGTAGTGTTACAGGTGTTGGGGTTGGGTTTGTAATTGGTGCCGGTTTAAAGTATAATTTTGAAAAATTCTATCTTGGAGCTTCTGTTGATTATAACTTGGCTTATATTTCTTTATATACTCGTTATTCAGCTAATATTGACCCATCAGCCTTACGGATTAATGGCGAATTAGGTTGGAGATTTTAATATATGAAAAAAAATATATTTATGGTTGTTGCTATACTACTTATGTATGGTTGTGCTTCTATTCCCACCCATATGTCATATGTTAGCAATAATACAAAAATAACTAATTCTAATGATTATGCTACAATAGTGTTTTTTAGGCCTGCAAATTTTTTCGGTAGTGCTATACCTGTTACTATTATTGAAATAGTAAATAATGAAAATGTAAAATATGTAGGACAGCTTTTTTCTGGTGCAGGGGTTTTATACAAAGTAAAATCCGGTAAATATACTTTTGGAATATCCGGCGAAACATGGAAAACTCTTGAAGTGAATACTGATACTAATAAATTTTATTATATTGCAATATATGCAACTCCAGGGGTATTTCAAGCTAACTTTGCAACGCAACCTATAAAAGATAGAAGTTCTTTATATATTACCCATGATATAAAATATATAAAATGGACTGAACCTAATGAAAATGCAAAAAGTTATATTATGCAAAATGCAAATAGCTATTACGCTTCTTGGCTTGCAGGTGCTGGCAATATTTCTGCTGTTACTAAAGAGTTTGGTATTAGTGAATGGTTTGGAGTTATTAATAAATAGTATTATATAATTAACTAATCTTATAATATAAATATGCCTATTATATAGTAGGTGTATTTATATTACTTACATAATCTTTTTATAATTAGCTTACAGATTATATTTTAAAATTAAATCTTGACAAGCCCCCCCCCGATAAATGTTATATTCATTAAAACAATATGAAAAGGAGATAATATTTTATGAAAAAAATATTTTTACTTATGATTATGCTTTTATTTTCAGTAAATTGTATTTATGCAGATGAAACTGAAAAAGAATATATTCCTTCTAATTTTGGGTTTAAAGGGTTTGGATATATTTCAGCAGGAACAAATACAGATATTGGTAACGGTGGTGGTTTTGGTATGCTATACAGATATAATTTTAATAAATATTTTGGGTTAGGCATACATACTAACTATATTGCCACACAAAATAGTTCAAGTAATATTTCTCATATGTTTGATACAAGATTTTTACTTACTTTTCAGCATGAAACAGCATATAACAAAAAAGGCCTTGTTCCTTACCTTGATATAGGCTTATCATTTAATTCTGGTATTTTTAATATTACTTCATTAGGTAGTTTTAAAGGTTATGGTTTAGGGTTTGTTATTGGTGGCGGCTTAAAATATAATTTTGAAAAATTTTATGTGGGTATTTCCATTGATAATAATTTGGCCTTTATCTTAAATAAAAAATATAGCAAAATAGACCCTTCTTCTTTACGTATTAATTTAGATACAGGGTTTCGTTTTTAGTTATTAATATATTATATTTATCAGAATTTAGGTTAAATATTAAATCATATTATATATTTTAACAATAATTAACTAATCTTATAATATAAATATGCCTATTTATAGTAGGCGTATTTATATACTATATTATAAAAAAAATTATGCTAATAATGAAATAATGACTTCTAATTGGTTTTTTATTTCTGGTCTTTCTTTTAGTTTTTCTATATTATAAAGCCATTGAATATATAATTTAATACGTTCGTTCACATCCTTTGAAATTGAAAAATATTCATTTTGTCTCAGCTTAATTAAATCAGATAGTAAATGTTTTTTGTTATTATCATTTATATTTACAATCATAGTTGCTACTAAAATTTTTACCATATCAAGAGAACCACGTTCTAAGTGTTTAATACTCCGTGATAGATTATTACATACAAACATCTTTGCTGAATCTTCTTCAGTGCCTACAAACTTTCTATCTATTACATAAGCAAATAAAAAATGGCTTAAAAACATATGAAATTCTGATATATATACATCTTTATTATTAACTGGTTTTACATTTAATATTTCATCGCATATAATATATTCGCATAATGTTAAAAGCTCATCATACAATTCCATATGAAAATCTATAAGTGAAAAATTATATTCAAAATCAATTTTTTTATTATAATTAGTAATATCTGGTATCTTTGGTGTATCAAAAAAATTTTCTATACTATTGGTATAAGTTTTTAATTTGCCTATTAAACTAAGTTTATTATTTGTATCAAATTTAATACAATCATTCTTATTTAAAAAAATAAGTAAATCTTCTACTACTTTTAATGAATTATCTCTAATTACTTGTATATCTTCTAATTCGTTATTAAAAACAATTTCATTATTATTTTTATTAATTTTATAAACACTTAATAATGATTTAACAATATTATTTGCTATATCATAATCTCTTATACCTTTAGTGATAGATAAAAGACTTTCATGGTAATTATAATATCTATATACTTCTAGTAGTGCGTGCTGAAACAGTTGATATTTTTCAATATCATTACATAGTAAACCTAAGCTATATTTCATTTATTATTCAGCCATTCATCAAAAGAATCTGGTATTTTAGATAAATATTCTTCTAGTTTATCATCATCTATTATGTTAGCATTTTTACATGTGGTCAAATCAATATGAGATAATTCTTGATGTGGAAACACAGAACCACGATTAGATATAAAATTAGATTGATTATTCATTCTTTTAGCAATATTTTCATAACTAAATTCTTTTGGAAATTTATTCATATCTTTACCAACCTAATTTGCCACAATATGTGGCTTGATTTTACACAGTATCATATTATATTTGGTGTGTCAACAATCTTTACCACTAAATTAAGTGTTATTATAATCCATTTTCAAGTTATAAAATAATTTATACTCTTTACAATTTTATTATTTAGTATTATCATCTTTACTAATATATTTATGTGAGGATAAGATTATGGGAAAAAATCTTTTTCAAAAAGTATGGGAAAATCATGAAGTTGGTAGGTTATCAAGTGGTCAGTCCCAACTGTTTATAGATTTACATTTATTACACGAAGTAACAAGCCCACAGGCTTTTGCTATGATTAGAGAACTTGGGTTAAATGTTTTACACCCAGAAAGGACTTTTGCTACACATGACCATATTATTCCAACAGATGATACTACCCGCCCTTTTAAAGATTCTTTGGCTGAAGAAATGATGAAAGCTATTGAAAAAAATACTGCTGATTTTGGGATACAACTTTTTGGTGTAAAAAACCAAAAATATGGTGTTATCCATATTGTAGGCCCTGAAGAAGGATTAACTCAACCGGGAATGACTGTTGCCTGTGGAGATAGCCATACTGCCACACACGGTGCTTTTGGTGCCATTGCTTTTGGTGTAGGCACATCACAGGTAAGGGATATATTAGCTACACAAACTATGAGTATTGCACCTTTTAAAGTTAGAAAAATAGAACTAAATGGTGAAATGGGTAAAGGTGTTTATTCTAAAGACTTAATATTATCTGTTATTGCAAAATTAGGTGTAAACGGCGGGCTTGGTTATGCTTATGAATTTGCAGGCAGTGCTGTTGAAAAAATGAGTATGGAAGCACGTATGACAATTTGCAATATGGCAATAGAAGGTGGTGCAAGAGTTGGGTATATGAACCCTGATGAAACTACTTTTGCATACTTAAAAGGTAAACCTTATGCACCACAAAATAATGCCTGGGAAAAAGCTGTTAGTTATTGGAAATCTATTGCCAGTGATAAAGACGCAAAATATGATGATATTGTTACTTTTAATGTAGAAAATATTACTCCTATGGTTACATGGGGTATTACTCCTGAAATGGCTATTGGTATTGATGAAAAAATCCCCGCTCCTACAAATAGTATTATGCAGGAAGCTTTAGATTATATGAAATTTAAAGCAGGTGATAACATAAAAGGCACAAAAATAGATGTGGCTTTTATTGGCTCATGCACAAATGGTAGAATAGAAGATTTAAGAATAGCAGCTTCCATATTAAAAGGTAAAAAAGTTGCTCCACATGTAAAAGCACTTGCTGTTCCCGGCTCTGTTATTGTAAAAGAACAGGCAGAAAAAGAAGGCTTACATGAAATATTTATGGACGCAGGTTTCCAGTGGAGAGAACCAGGGTGCTCTATGTGCCTTGCTATGAACCCTGATAAACTTGTGGGCGACCAAATATCTGCTTCTACTTCTAATAGAAATTTTAAAGGCAGACAAGGTTCTTCAACAGGTAGAACAATGCTTTTAAGCCCTGCTATGGTGGCTGCTGCTGCTATTGAGGGTGCTGTTACTGATGTTAGAGATATGATATAAGGAGAAAGATATATGAAAGGTAGTATAAAAGAAATAAAAGGTAAAGCTATCCCTATGGTTGGAGATGATATAGATACTGACAGGATTATTCCAGCACGGTTTTTAAGATGTGTTACTTTTGAAGGACTTGGAAAACAGGCTTTTATGGACGAACGTTTTACAAGCGACGGTAAACCAACTAACCACCCTATGAATAATAAAGCATACGACGGTGCTAAAATTATGATAAGTGGTAATAACTTTGGTTGTGGCTCATCAAGAGAACACGCTCCTCAGGCTATAAAAAGAGCCGGTTATGAAGCTGTTATTGCTGAAAGTTTTGCAGAAATATTTTATGGTAATTCATCACTTTTAGGGCTTGTATGTATTACTCTTCCTAAAAATGAAATATCTGAACTAGCCTTATATATAGAAAACAACCCAAATACAGAAGTAACTATTAATATTGAAAATAGTGAAATAAAAGCAGGGGATAAAATATATAAAGCTAATATAAAAGAAACCCTTAAAAAAAGTTTATTAGAAGGAACATATGATACTATTTATGAACTTTCAAATAATAAAACAAAAATAGAAGAAATGGATAAAAATCTTCCACCTAAGTGCTTTAA
This sequence comes from uncultured Mucispirillum sp., assembly GCA_937890655.1. GTDB lineage: Bacteria > Chrysiogenota > Deferribacteres > Deferribacterales > Mucispirillaceae > Mucispirillum. The sequence continues at coordinate 8,757 of CALADT010000161.1, forward strand.
TTAAAATATATATAGGTGTATTATGCAAAAATATTTAGTTTTAATACTTATTTTAATATTTAGTATTACAGCATATGCAAAAGAATGTGATTATTATATAAAAGATGATAATGAAACAGCATTATTACTTGTATCAGGAGTATATAAAGATAAAAATGCTACTGGCAATGTTTGTATTAAAGATGATAATACTTTAATGCTTTTTAAGGTAAAAAATGGCAAACTAACTGGCTATGCTAATATTAAAATTCAAGAAGAAGATAACTTAAAAATAGATTTATGGATGTCTGATTATAAATTTATAATGGCGTTCTTTTTATCTATGGAAAAAAATAATTCTTTTAATAATAAGTTTTATAACTCCTTATCAAATTTTCAAAATATGGATATGGGTTTCAAAATATATCATACAGATAAACTTGTTTTGCATACGGATTTAAAGCAGGGTAAAGGGTTTTCTAAAGTATTTAACGATGACGGTTCTTTATTTATGTATAATAATATTGAAAATGGTGATTTAAATGGTGTTACTGAAATATATAAACCTAATGGCAGGCTTGAAGCAACACTTATTTATAAAGATGGAAAAGCTATTTCCGGCGAATGTGCCGAAAGCCGTAGTAACGGTTCAAAATTATCAAGAGCAGAATTAGAAAACTGGGAAAACGGTTTATCTTTAGATTGTAGCTATTAAAACTATTATATATTTTAGGAAGTAGTTTTATTCTACTTCCTTTTTTTATTTATATTATTTATCAAAACCTATCATTCTAACTTCTGGTTCTAGTGTTATTCCTGATTGTTTTTTTACTTCATCAATTACATAGTGTATAAGGTTATATATATCGCTACTTGTGGCGTTATCTTCATTTAATATAAAATTACCGTGTTTTTCACTAACTACTGCTCCACCTATTTTATAACCTTTTAGCCCACATTTTTCTATTAATGTGCCGGCATAGTTGCCTTCCGGTCGTTTAAATACAGAACCACATGATGGTTTATGAAGTGGCTGTTTTTCTTTTCTTTTTTCTAATATCTCTTTTCTTTTTGCAAGTAATGTTTCCATATTATCACTATTATATAAAAACTCAGCAGATAACACTATATGGTTTTCCACTGCCCTGCTTTTTCTATAACTAAAGCCTATTTCTTCATTTTTTATTGTTTTAATATTACCTTTTGTATCCATTAGTGTTACATTTAAGTTAGTATCTTTTATTTCCTGATTAAAAGCACCGGCGTTCATTCTAACTGCCCCACCTACACTACCAGGAATACCTGCCATAGCTTCCATACCTGCAAGGCCTTTATTACAGGCATATAACACTAAATCAGCAAGTGAAATACCTGCACCACTTTTTAAAATATTATTGCCTTTATTTATAATATACCTATTTAAATTAGCCGTGCATATTACTAACCCATTATAACCATTATCACTAATTAATAAGTTAGAACCACCACCTATTATTTCATAAGTTATATTTTTTTCTTCTGCAAATTGTAGTGCTTTTTTAATATCTTCATTACTTGTGCATTCTGCAAAATATTTTGCTAAACCACCTGTTTTGTAGCTTGTATATATACTTAATAATACATTTTCTTCTATAACCATATTACTTACTTATTACTGCACCTTTTAAAATATCTTTACAGGCACATACTCCTTCATTATTATCTTCTATATAATTTTTTATTATGTTTGCTATTTTTTCTGTATGTTTTACTGCTTCTTCTATCACTTCGCTACTTGTTAGTTTTCTATCTTCTTCTACTCCACTACCACTATTTGTAATTAATGTAATATTACCATAACAAATACCCATTTCTTTACTTAATGTAACTTCAGGAAAAAGTGTCATACCTACCATATCTGCTTTTAGTAACCTAAACATATTTATTTCTGCAGGTGTTTCAAAACGCGGCCCATTTGTGCATACATAAATTCCATTTTCTATAATTTTTATATTATCTTTTTCACATGCTTTTTTTAGCTTTAATACTACTTTATTACAAAAAGGATTACTCATATCCACATGTATAACTTTTCCTATTTCATCATAAAATGTTATACTGCCCCTGTTTGTAAAATCTATGGCATCACTTGTTAAAACCAAATCACCTTTTTTATAGTTTAGGTTAATACCACCAGCAGATGAAAACGATAATATTTCTGTAACACCTAATTTATGAAAACCAAAAATATTTGCTTTATAGTTAATATTATGTGGTGCATACTCATGGTTTTTTCCATGACGGGCTAGCGAATAGATTTCTGCACTATCGCTTTTATATACTTTATACTCATCACTTGGATTACCATAAGGTGTATCTACCTTAATGGAGTCTTTATAGTGTAATTCCTTTATATTATCAAGCCCACTGCCACCAATAATACCTATTTTTATCATACATTATCACCTTTAAAATGTGGTAAATTCCAGTTTTTTATAATAGCTAATATTCTTATAAATGTTACAAATATTGATGTTATTAATATATTTAAATTTAAATCTAAATTATATTTATTAAGAACAATAAAAAGTAAACCACCTACAATACTTGCAGAAGCATATACTTCCTTTTTTAATACAAATGGCACTTCAGCAGCTAGTGTATCCCTTATCATACCGCCGGCTGTTGCTGTCATTACCCCAAAAAATATAATACCATACCATTCCACATTACATTTTAAAGCAACACTTGCACCAATACTTGTAAAAACACCTAATCCTATGGCATCAGCAATATTTAATGCTTTCATAGGCATATCTTTTACCACTTTTGAGTTTAAGAAAAATACTATTAATGTGGCTACTGCTATAACTATCATATAATTAATATCAGTTAATGCAAATGGTGGAATACGGCCAAGCATAATATCACGCATGGTGCCACCACCTACCCCCACAGATATGGCAAGTATAAACATACCATATATATCCATTTCCTTTTTAACACCTAAAAGTGCTCCGGAAACTGCAAAAGCAAATGTGCCAAATAAATCAAAAAAATATAATACACTCATAAACTGCCTATAACTTTTCCATTGTAATATGTTTTGAACATTCAGAAGCAATATAGTCATCATGGGTAACAATAATTACACATACTCCTTTTTCTGACTGTTCCTTTAAAATATCTAGCACAAGTTTACTGTTACTTTTATCAAGGTTGCCTGTTGGTTCATCAGCAAGTATTATATCAGGGTTCATAGATAACGCTCTTGCCACTGCTATTCTTTGCTGTTCTCCACCGGAAAGTTCTTTTGGGTAATGGTCTTTCCTGTTTATTAAGCCAACTTTTTCAAGTAATAATTCACTTTGTTTTAATATCTCTTGTTTATTTTTATTATGTAACATCATAGGTAACATTACATTTTCTAAAGCTGTAAAATCATCAAGCAAATAATGAAATTGAAAAATAAAACCCATATTTGTGCCACGGTAAATATTTAGTTCATGTTCTTTCATATTATAAATATTTTCACCGTTAAATAATATACTACCACTATCTGGTTTATCAAGCCCACCTATCATATGTAATAGTGTGGATTTTCCTGCCCCTGATGGGCCTTGTAAACCTATTAAATCCCCTTTTTCTGCTTTATATGAAAAATTATCAATAACTAGCAGGGAGTTTTCTTTCATCTTATAACTTTTTGATACATTTGATATCTCTAAAAATGCCATAATAACTCCCTTATTCTTCCCTAATACCTGAAACTATATTTTTTTTCGTGCTTTGTATAGACGGAAAATAACTTGCTAAAAATGTTATAATAACAGCACATATTGTAACTATAATATACACTTTAAAATCAATATTTATAGGCAACCTATCCATAAAATAAACATCTTCTGGTAAACTGATAATTTTATATTTTGTAATAAGGATTGATAATAATAAAGCAAGCGTATTACCAAGCATAGTGCCTATTACTCCCACAAGTAACCCCTGCCTTATAAATATACTTCTTATTAGTTTACTACTTGCCCCATATGTTCTTAATATGGCAATATCTCTCTGTTTATCTTTTATGGTTATAGCTATCATAGATACAATACTAAATGATGCCACAATAATAATTAATGTTAGAACTATAAACATAGCATATTTTTCAAGCTCTAGTGCTGAAAATAAACTTTTATTCATAGAAAGCCAGTCGCGGGCAAAATATTTGTTTTCTATTTTTTGATTAATATTATTTGCAAGCATAATAGTATCTATACCGTCTTTTGCTGCCACTTGTAGGCCTGTTACACTACCTTTTTTTAAACCCATAAACTCTTGTGCTGCTTCAATAGATATGTATGCTAATGTGTTATTATATTCAAAAACTCCTGTATCAAATATTCCTTTTACTATAAACTTTCTCATTTTTGGGTTTAGCCCAAAAGGGCCTCTTGTGGCTTGTGGGCTTATAAGTGTTATGGTGTCCCCAATGGAGGCCATTAAAGTAAATGCTAAATCTTTACCTAATAATATACCGTATGGTTCATCTGCTTGTTTTTCTTTTATATCATCAAAACTACCAAACTCTATAAATTTTGCAATTTTAGAAACATGTTTTTCTTTTTCTACATCAATACCTTTTATAATAATACCGGATACACTTTCCCCACTCATGGATACACCTTGTCCGTTTATAAAAGGCGAAACAGCCTCCACCCCTTTTACTGTCATTACTTCTTTTGCTAGCTTATTATAATCTCGCACAGGTAACATACTAAAATCTGTTATAATAATATCAGAATTTGTTCCCATCATTTTTTCTTTTAGGTTATTTGTAAAACCTGTCATAACACTAACTACTAATATTAATGTAGCAGTGCCAAGCATAAGCCCTATAACAGATGTAATAGAGAGAAAGGAAAGAATACTGTTACGTTTTCTGCTTTTAAAATAACGTAACGCAATAAGATTATCTATTTTCAATGGTGTATCCTTATAACAAAACTCTCCCAAAAATTGAGAGAGTTTTTATATTATATTATAATTATTTTACCCAGTAATTAGGTGCTTCTTTTGTTATCTGCACATCATGAACGTGAGATTCTGAAAGGCCGGCACTTGTTATTCTAACAAATTTTGCCTTACTTCTTAAATCATCAATAGTAGGGCAACCTGCATAACCCATACCAGAACGAAGACCACCTATTAATTGATAAATTGTTTGGTTAAGCTCACCTTTAAAATGAACACGCCCTTCTATACCTTCTGGCACAAATTTCACATCACTTACTGTGCCGTCTTGGAAATATCTATCTTTTGAACCTTCTTTCATAGCACCAACAGAACCCATACCACGATATACTTTGTAACTTCTACCTTGATAAAGCTCTATTTCCCCTGGAGCTTCTAGTGTGCCTGCTAAAAGAGAACCAAGCATAACAGCATTAGCACCAGCTGCAATAGCTTTCACTATATCTCCTGAATATTTTATACCACCGTCTGCAATAATAGATATACCTGCCTCTTTTGCAGCAGCAGCACAGTCAAGCACTGCAGTAATCTGTGGCACACCTACACCTGCAACTATCCTTGTGGTGCAAATAGAACCAGGGCCTATACCTACTTTAACGCAATCTGCCCCTGCTTTTGCTAAAGCAAGAACTGCTTCACTTGTTGCAACGTTACCTGCTACAACTTGTAATTCAGGAAATTTTTTCTTAATTTCTTTAACCATTTCTATTACTTTTTTAGAATGGCCATGGGCTGTATCCACTGTTATAATATCTACATTTCTACTAACTAAGGCTTCCACCCTTTCTAATGTATCTGGTGCTGTGCCTACTGCTGCACCTGCTAAAAGCCTGCCCATTTTATCTTTTGAAGCAAGTGGGTATTTTATGCGTTTATTAATATCTTTAATAGTAATAAGCCCTTTTAAACAGTAGTTATCGTCCACTACTAATAATTTTTCTATTCTATGTTTATGTAAATATTCTACTGATTCTTCAAATGATGTGCCAACAGGAACTGTTACAAGGTTTTCACTTGTCATATGCTCTTGCACTTTAGAAGTAGTATCTTTTACAAAACGTAAGTCCCTGTTAGTTAAAATACCTTTTAGTTTGCCTTGTTTTACAACAGGAATACCTGATATTTTATATTTTCCCATAAGCTCTAAAGCATCGCTTATGGTTTGGTCTGGGTCTATTGTAATAGGGTCTACTATCATACCACTTTCAGAACGTTTTACTTTATCTACTTCATCTGCCTGTCTTTCTATTGACATATTTTTATGTATAAAACCAAGCCCACCAACTTGTGCCATTGCAATAGCTAACCTTGCTTCTGTAACTGTATCCATAGCAGCTGAAACTACTGGAATCTTTAATGTTATAGAGTTAGTTAGTTTAGTTGTAGTAACAACATCTGATGGTAATATCTCTGAATATGCTGGAGTAATAAGCACATCATCAAAAGTTAGTGCCTCACCTACGAATTTATTATCGTAGTATTGAGTAAATTTATTCACAAATGGCCTCCGTTTTTGACATATAAAAATAATTACAACATTATACTAATATACAATTACATAACTATTAAAATAAGTCTATTTATAAAATAAGTTTAAAATAATCTTATCAATTTACTATACAATAAATTTATATCATTTATCAAGATTTAAAAATATGTTTTCATCTATTTTTTTTCTATTTTCTATATTACTTTCACAAATTAAAGGAATATGACGTTTAAAGCTGTTATTAACCACTCGTTTTACAAGTTTTTCCACTACTTCTTTTCCATATTTACTATAAAGTGATTCTTTATTTAACTGGTTTTGTTCTATATCATAAAAAAGGTTATCTAATAATTCATAAGTAAACCCTATCTCTTCTTCATCAGTCTGCCCCTGCCATAAATCAGCAGTAGGAGATTTTTCCATTATGCTTTTTGGCATATCTAGTGCGGAACTTATTCCATAAACTTCCCTTTTATATAAACTTCCTATTATATTAATACTTGATGCAGTATCTCCATACCATGTGCCATAGCCTAAAAGTAGCTCTGTTCTATTGCTTGTGCCTGTTACTATTGCCTTATGTTCTGCTGCCTTATCAAAAAGGTAAACCATTCTACTTCTTGACATTATATTGCCTTTTCTTAAAGGTGTAATATCTTCTATATTTTCCAAAAAACTATCCACTGTTTTTGAAATATCTATTATTTCTAACTTAAAACCATATTTTTCTGCTAATATTTTAGAATCTTTTAATGATTCTTGTGATGATGTTTTATAGGGCAAATAATAGCCTAAAACATTTTCAGCCCCAATAGCATGGCAGGCAATAGCAGATACAACAGCAGAATCTATTCCACCAGAAATACCTATTATGGCTTTTAAACCACCTGTTTTTTGAAACATATTTTTATAAGAACTACTTAAATTTTTAGCAATAATATTATAATCCATAATAAAAACCTGCCCCTGTTTATTTTTTACGGATATATTCCCCACTTTTGCCACCGGCTTTATGCTGTAACATAATGTCGCTTATTATCATATCTTTATCAACTGCTTTACACATATCATATATAGTTAGTGCAGCAACAGAAACGCCTGTTAAGGCTTCCATTTCTACCCCTGTTTTGTCATCTAAAGCAACTGTTACTTCTATATAAACTTCGCCTTTTTCAAGGTTATAATCAAATTCCACATTACAAGAGCTAATAGCTAATGGGTGGCATAAAGGTATTAAGTGTGGAGTCTGCTTAACTGCCATAATAGCAGCTATTCTTGAAACTTCAAAAACGTTACCTTTTTTTATACTCATTTCTATAATCTGCTCTAAAGTAGATTTTTGCATTGTTACTTTACCTGTGGCAGTAGCTGTTCTTTTTGTAGGTGCTTTGCCACTAACATCTACCATACGGCTTGCCCCTTTACTATCAAAATGAGTAAATTCCATAAATCACCTTTTTATTTTGGGTATTCTTTAAATAAATCATCTAGTTTTATACTAACAGTAGATAAACTAAGTAGTGATTGTTCATCTTTACGAACATTACTAATATCTACTTTAGCAGGGTCTAAAGATATAGTTACATATTCTTTATTATAATGTAATACATTACCTTCATTATCAAAAGTAGGCACTTTTATTACAATATTATACTTATCAGCATTAGTTAATACGAGCTTTCCAAGAATAATCTCTAATAATTGTTTTAAGTTATTTGCAAATGGGTTATTGTTATAAGAAGGAATAGGCCTGCCTGTTTCTGTAACACAGGAATAGTTAAAAGTTAATATTACTACATTTTTAACATTTCTAGCATCTATCATATCTAACATAGGCCTTGTATGGTATTTTTTTAAATAACTTGAGTTAGACATGGTTTTATCATACTTATACAAAAGCTCACTAAGCTCATAAGATAGTGTTTTATTCATTTGGTTTTTTACAACAGTTTCATCAATAAATATTTTCACTGTTCTAACGTATCTTTTTTGAATATAGGCCTGCTCTCCGTTATGCATAATAACCTTAAACCAGTCCCCTGATTCTCCTATTAAAAGCACCTTTTCAGCACCAGCAGAATACCTTATAACATTATGTTTTAATGAAGGCCCTGTTCTAAAAGCCACTTTATTATAAGGCACATTACCAACACCTTCCACAAGCTCTTTAGGTGCTTGTTCGCTGGAAATACCTATATTTGAAGTTGGTTTTTCCACTTCCTGTTGCATAGTTTCATTATCCACATTTACCTGCTGTGCGTATAAATTACCTGCAAAAAAAAGCGTTACTAAAACAAATAATACTCTATACATTAAACCTAAAATACATTATATCGCCGTCTTGCACAATATAATCTTTCCCCTCAAGTCTTAACCTGCCTTTTTCTTTAGCAGTAGTAAGTGATTTAAAGTTTTCAAAATCAGCATATGAACATACTTCTGCACGAATAAACCCACGTTCAATATCAGAGTGGATTTTACCTGCTGCCATAGGTGCAGTAGCCCCTTTTTCCACAGTCCAGGCACGCACTTCTTTTTCCCCTGCTGTAAAGAAAGTTATAAGCCCTAAAAGGTCATAACCACTTTTAATTAAGCTATCAAGCCCACTTCTTTCCATACCTAGAGTTTGTAAATATTCCTTTGCCTCATCCTCTGATAAATCTTGTAACTCACATTCAGTTTTACCACATATTTTTACAACTTCAGCACCTTCTGAGGCTGCTATTTCTCGCACTGATTTTACATGGTCGTTATCTTCTGCTAATGTATCTTCATCTACATTTGCCACATAAAGCATAGGTTTTATAGTTATTAAGTTATATTCTTTTATTTCTTCTATATATTCTGGGTTTTCTTGTAAAAGCCCTCTTAATGCTTTACCACTATCTGCATAATTTAAAAAGGCTTCTAAAACAGCAACCTTTTTCTTTAAAGCAGCATCACCACTTTTTGCAGCCTTTTGGTTTTTACTAATGGCTTTTTCTAATATCTCCATATCTGCAAGTAAAAGCTCAG
>CALADT010000162.1 GCA_937890655.1 uncultured Mucispirillum sp.
TTTTTAAAGGGCTTCCATACTCTGTATTAATTAGGCTTTTTGTATATTCTGATAATGGGTTATTAAAAATATTAAAACAAGTGCCACTTTCTACCACTTCCCCTTGTTTTACAACCACCACATAATCAGCATATTTTTTTACAATGCTTAAATCGTGGGTAATTAATAAAACAGACATATGAAACTTTTCTTTAAGCTCTACTATTAATTCTAATATTTGTTTTTGCACTGTAACATCTAATGCTGTTGTAGGCTCATCTGCTATTAAAAGTTTTGGGTTACATGCTAAAGCAGAAGCTATCATAATACGCTGTCTTTCCCCACCGGAAAAATTATGTGGATAATCCTGCAACCTGTTTTCTGCGTTTTTAATACCACAAAGAGTTAAAAGGAAGCATGCTTTTAACCTTGCTTCCTCTTTTCTTACCCCTTGAGTATAAATTAAACCTTCTGTCATTTGTTTTTCAATAGTATGAAGTGGGTTTAATGAAACCATAGGCTCTTGAAATATATAAGCTATTTCGCTGCCTCGTAAGTTTTTTACTTCTTTTTCGTTTTTATAATCTATCTCTTTTCCATTAAAAACTATTTTACCATTGGTAATAAAAGCACCTTGTTCTTTTAATAAACCAGCAATAGATAATGCACAAACTGATTTACCAGAACCACTTTCCCCAACCATTGCCATAATATCTCCTTTTTTTACATAGAAGGAAAAATCTTTCACTGCTTTTGTTACACCCATTTCTGTATTAAATTCTATTTCTATATTTTCTACTTTCAGCATATATTCACCTATATTTTATTTGGAGCAAAGGCATCTCGCAACCCTTCCCCTATAAACACTAAAAGGCTTAATAGTAATGATAATATTACAAAAGCAGAAATACCAAGCCAAGGGGCATGGATATTAGCTTTACCTGATGAAAGCAACTCCCCTAAAGAGGGCGAACCAGCAGGCATACCAAACCCTAGAAAATCAAGAGATGTTAATGATATTATAGAACCACTTAAAATAAATGGTAAAAATGTCATAGCAGCAACAAGCGCATTTGGTAAAATATGACGGAACATTATAACCCTGTCTTTTACACCCATAGCCCTTGCTGCTTGTATATACTCTAAATTCCTTGCTTTTAAAAATTCAGCACGGACAACACCAACTAATTTCATCCACCCAAAAAATGTCATTAAAAATAAAAGCCACCAAAACCCAGGACGGAGTATACTGTTTATCATAATTAATAAATAAAGCATAGGGATACCGCCCCATATTTCCATAAAACGTTGCCCTACAATATCCACCTTGCCACCGTAGTAGCCTTGTAACGCTCCTGCTGTTATTCCTATTATAGATGTGGTAATGGTTAATAATATACCAAAAATAACAGAAAGCCTAAAACCATATATTAGCCTTGCAAAAACATCTCTTCCTTGAGCATCTATCCCCAGTGGGTTTTTAAATGTTGGTGGAAGTGGTGGTGGTTCTGATAAGTTATATTCTATTGTATCATAGCTATATCTTATTATAGGCCATACCATCCACCCATTTTCTTCAATGGTAGATTTTGTAAAATCATCTTTATAGTCTGCTTCTGTATCAAAAAAACCACCAAACTCTTTATCTGTATATAAAAAGAATACAGGAAAATATAGTTTAGAATTATATGACATTATTATGGGCTTATCATTTGCAATAAGCTCTGCAAATAGGCTTATGGTAAATAAAAATGTAAAAATAATTAATGATATATACGCACGTTTATTATTTTTAAACCGTTTTATTCTTCTTTGAGCAATGCTATTCATAACTACCCTCTATCTGCTGATTTAAATGATATACGTGGGTCCACAAGAGTATATGTTATATCACTTAATATATTTAGCAATAACCCTAAGAGTGTAAACATATAAAGAGTGCTAAACATAACAGGGTAATCCCTATTAATGGCTGCTTCAAAACCCATAAGCCCCATACCGTTTAAAGAAAAAATAACTTCTATTAACAAAGAGCCTGAAAAAAACATAGAAATAAATGTAGATGGCAACCCTGAAATAACAATAAGCATAGCATTTCTAAAAACATGGCCGTATAAAACACGTTTTTCTGTAACACCTTTTGCCCTTGCTGTTATAACATACTGCTTATGTAGTTCATCTAAAAAGGAGTTTTTAGTTAGCATAGTTAGGCCTGCAAAACCACCTATAACCATACTAAATATAGGTAAAAATATATGCCATAAATAGTCTCCTATTTTTCCAAGTAATGACATGGATTCAAAATTTTCTGATGTTAGCCCACGAAGTGGAAACCATGCAAAATAGTTACCACCTGCAAATAATATAATTAAAATAACAGCAAATAAAAATACAGGAATAGCAGAACCTAGTATAATAAAAAAAGAGCTCCATACATCAAATTTTGACCCATGGTTACATGCTTTTTTTATACCTATTGGTATACTAATTAAATATATTAAAACAGTGCTCCATACCCCTAAAGAAATGGATACAGGAAGCCTTTCTTTTATCATCTGCATAACGCTTTTATCTACAAAAAAACTATCTCCAAAATCAAATAGTAAATAATTTTTTAATGTTATAAAGTAGCGTTCCAAAATAGGTTTATCAAAACCATATAACTTTTCTATTTCTTTTATTAATTCAGGAGATATGTTATGGCTGCCTGCATACTTTGAGGACAAATCATTTGTTTCAGTTGAAAGCTCCATTTTTTCACTAGAAGAATCCTGCCCCAAAGCTCTATCCTCAATACTTATGCTTTCCCCCTGCAGACGTGATATCATTGTATCAACAGGGCCACCAGGGGCAGCCTGTATTAAAAAGAAATTAATGGTAAATATACCTAATAATGTGGGGATAATTAAAAAAAGTCGTTTTAATATGTAGCTATTCATATTATTTAGCAACCATTTTGTTTATTTTTGCTTCTTTTTCTGTATCTATCCACCAGCTTGAAATACTTAAATTATAATGTGGTGTTATTTTAGGTTTTTCAAATTTATCCCAGTATGCTATTCTATATTTATCAGAAAACCCTGAAGGGATTATATACCAGCCAAAAAGTAAAATCCTATCCATTGCTTGAGTATATAATACAAGTTCCTGCCTTGTTTCTGATTTTATAATTAAATCAATTAATTTATCCACTGCTTCATCTCTAACCCCTGCAAAATTCCTAGAGTTTTTAACACCTGCTGCTTTAGAGCCCCACATATTACGTTGTTCGTTACCAGGAGATTCTGATTGACGCATACCTGTATATATTAGCATAAAATCTTTATTTCTAACTTTTTCCATATACTGGCTGTTATCATAAAATAATATTTTAAGCTCTACACCTATACGTGCTAAGGCTTTTTGGAATATTAAAAGTTCGTTTTCTAAGGCTTTTGATGTCAACCCTATTTCTAAAACTAGTGGTTTACCGTTTTTATCCACCATTTTACCGTTTTTATTTTCAAAACCTGCGCGTTGTAAAAGTTTTACAGCTTCTATTAAATTTTTCCTATTGGAATCATCCCCTTGGTTTTTAGGAAAATAAAAAGGTGCTGTTAAAAGCTCCTGACTAGCATCAGGTTTTACTTTTTTTATAATTTCCTGTACTTCTTTTGAAGGTATAACACCACTTGATAATGGAGAGTTAGAGAAATAACTATCACATCTTTTATTATTACCAAAATATATGTTTTTATTAATCCATTCATAATCGTAAGCATAATTTAATGCTTTTCTCACATATATATTATTTAGTGGGTATTTAAATGTATTCATAAACATACCACGCATACCTTGTCCGTTATTAAATGGGATTTCTTCTTTTTTAATATAGCCCATATCAAAATATTTACCTGTATAGCCCCTATACCACCTTTTGCCTGAACCTTCTGATATTAAATCAAACTCGCCAGCTTTAAAGGCTTCAAAGGCCACAGTTTGGTCTCTAAAATATTCAAATACCATTTTATCAAAATTATCCATACCTACTTGCACAGGCACATTTTTGCCCCAGTAATCTTCCACCCTTTTAAATATTACAGATTTACCTGCTGTATAATCTACAATTTTATATGGGCCACTGCCTAATGGTATTTCTAAAGTTGATTTTGATAAATCTCTTTTTTCCCAATAATGTTTAGGGATTACAATAAGCTGGCCTGCAATAAGTGGTAATTCTCTACTTTTTTCGTCTTGTTTAAATATAAATTTCACTCTATATTTATCAATAGATTCTACTTTTTCTATTAAATGATAGTAGTTTCTATAAAATGGGCTAACTTTTGTTATTTCATTAAAACTAAATACAATATCATCACTTGTTATAGGTTTTCCGTCATGCCAATATGCGTTTTTACGCAGGTTAAATATTACCCAAGAATAATCAGTTGGGTATTCTATTGTTTCAGCAAGTAAACCATAATATGTGCCTGCCTCATCTGCTGAGCTTACAAGTAAACTATCATAAATATAACCTACACTATTCATAGGCACCCCTTTTACAGCAAACTGGTTAAAGCTATCATATGTGCCATATAAAGCCCTTTTAAATGTGCCGCCTTTTTTTGCATTTGGGTTTACATACTCAAAGTGTTTAAAATCAGCTTTATATTTTATGCTATCAGTTAATGATATAGCATGGGTTTTAATAACTTCCACAGCAGAAGCAGAATTTATGGCAAATAGTAATGTGAATAATAATATATAAGCTATTCTAACCATTATTTTTTCTCCGGATTAAATATGCTTATAAAAGTGTAGCTGTTTTCTAAATTATCTTTAATAAACTTGTTTACTTCTTCCACTTTTAAGCTATCATATATGTTATTAATTTCATCTAATGACTCAATAGATACACCCATAAGTGTGTTATAACTTAAAGAGTTTACCCAATATTTATTTTCTTTTAAGGCCGATTTATAATTATTTTTTAAAGCAAGTTTAGAAGATTCTAGTTCTTCTTTTGTAATACCATTTTTAATAAATTCATTATATACATTTATGGTTTTATCCATAACTTCGTTTTTACGAGCTGGTTCACATGGGAAAGCTATTTTTGTAAAAACTTCTGTTTTAGGGGATTCCATATACCTTATATATGATGCAATAGAGTATGCTCCACTTTCTTTTTCTCTAATGGATTCTCTCATTCTAATACTTAAAATATTTCTTGAAAGCCCTGCTAAATACCTGCCTTTACTATTAACATTTGGTTTTGTCATATGAATAATACTTAATGATGTTTTATCCTCTATATCACCATAACCTTCATACACTTTATATTTTTCTCTTAAATATAAGTTTCTGTCTTTATAAAAGGCTTTTTTATCCACTTTTTTTAATGAACCTAAATATTTACCACCAAGTTCTATAACTTTTTCAATATCAAAATCTCCCGATATGGCAAAAATATAGTTATTAATATCTAAATAATTATTTTTATAAATATTTAATAACAGTTCTTCGTTTATATCTTTTATATCACTTTGTAATAAATAACCTCTTCTATAACTATCGTTATACATTACTTCTGTGGCTTTTCTTGCAAACTGTATTTTGTTATCATTTGCTTCTAACTCAAGTTGTGTTTTTAAGCTGTTTTTATATGCACTTAAATAATCTTTATCAATAGTTGGTGCAGTATAATATTTATATAAAAGTTGGAATGCGTACTCTATATCATCACTAAAACCACCACCTGCAATATCAAAAGAATATTCAGTAATAGAAGGGGATACGTTTACATTTTTACCAGCCATAAGTGTATCAAGATTTCTTTTTGATATATTATCAAACCCACTTCTGCTTATTATTTGTGTCATAGTGTTCGCAAATAAGTAATCTTTACCTTCTAATATAGATAACCCACCTTGTTTTTTACCTTGTATTAAAAACTTATTCACTTCTTCTTTATTTTGTTTAATGTATAAAGTTAAGCCGTTTTCATAAACTACTTTTGTAACACCAAGTTTTTTATCTTCCTGCCTTTGTGCTACTTTTCCTGCTTTTATTTCTTCATTAATAAGATGGCCTGTAAACCCTTTTTCTTCTACTTTACTTATTTTACTCTCTTCCACTTCTTTCATTAAAGCAGTGAGTTTTTTCACTGAAATATCCACATTTTTTTCTTCGTTTTCAGGAATAGATACCACAAGTAACATATCATCACTATTTAACATATTTTCAAAAGCACGGTTATAGCTTGTAATATTTGTTTCATTAAATACCCTTTCTATTAATGCTTTATCTTGATGAAATTCTGTAAAATAGCCACCCATTGTATCATAAGAGCTTATTTGGTCTGCAAATTTTTCAGACGGGAATTTATAATCTGGTTTTGCTGCTTTTTCTAAAAACGAAAGCTGTGTTGTTTTAAAATATTCTAGTTCTTCTTTTGTAAACCCATACCTTTTTACTCGTTCTATTTCTAAAAGCATAGTTTTTAATGATTCATTAAATTTGGAAGATAAAAAAGAACCTGAAAATACTGCTGTTTTAGTGTTATCCCCTAAAATACTTGTCATACCTCTTAAAGCAAGTATATCTATTTTTTTCTCTTGAATATCTAAACTCATTCTTCTGCCAAACATATTCATAGCACCACTTTC